>NZ_JBSFBZ010000080.1:0-27445 GCF_053593195.1 Saccharopolyspora sp. NPDC002376 | reverse complement strand
GCGTCGCGTAGTCGGGGAGGCTGCGGCAGGGGCTCCGGCTAATGGGGTGTCCGCGCGGATTTCGCGCTAGCAGCGTTCGAACACTGCTACGCACTCACGACCTCTCGTGGCCGGAGGGCGCGTTGCCGGCTGATGAGTTGTGCGGTCAGCACGACGAGTTGGCAGAACGGGGAGGGGAAGCCGAGGACGATCCCGATGGCGATGTCGATCAGCGGGGCAGCCACCGCTGCGGCGAAGACGCGATTCGGGACGGTCGGCGGCTTTTGGAGTGCCGCCCACGGGGTGCGGCGCCAGGGTTTGGCGATCGACAGCCATGCTTGGAAGGCGATCGCCGAGGCCATCAGGGCTGTGCCGAGCAGCAGTGCCAGCGGTGGGCTGGCCTCGCCGTTCTGGGCTGCGGTGACCGAGTCCTGCAGCGCGCCGGAGAGGATGAAGATCCCGGCGTAGAGCTGGACGACGGTGATCGCGAACTTCACCAGCACCCACCAGTTCCGGAAGAATCCCCAGGCCGTGGACGCGGCGAGCATGAACCCGGTGAACGCGGCGGCGTTCGCGAACGGGCCGAGCAGCCGCACGTCCACCACGTGCGCCATCGACGTCGCGCTGACGCGGACCGCGGTGTCGTCAGTGGCGAAACTCGTCGCCAGCAGGGTGAAAAGCACCAGAGCCTGGGCCATCCAACCGACAGATGTCATCACGTGCAGCCACACGACGGCCTGCCGCCAGCGCTGGGAACTCGTCTTCGCCACGACCACGAGGATTCGTCATGCGCGCGACCAGCGGATCCAGCGAAATCCCCGAGTAAACCCTGAGTGCGTCCCGGAGTGCCTGTTTTTGATCTTTGCGCCCATCTTCATGTCCGCTGGCGATCATGGAGGGTGTGCTGGAGATGCTGCACGCCGCGGGATTCCCCTGGAAGTCGGGTTGGACGTGCTGTTCTCACTGGCGGGTTTCGTACTCGGTCACGTCGTGACCGCGACCAGTCCCGGGGGGCGAGCTGGTAGAGGCGTCCGCGCAGGTGCGCAATCCGTCCGATGTGGACCCCGAGGAGTTTCCGCTGCTCGCCGCAGCGGCGGCGGGGGCGAGCAGTCAGGCCGGGGCCAAATCGCGCTTCGACTTCGCGCTCGACGCGATGCTCGCCGGATTCGAGGAAGCCCGCAACGTCACTGGGTGAGCGTGGCGATCCAGAGGTGGTCGCGGGCCCGGGTTTGAGCGACCAGGCGGTGGCGGTTCGACGCCTCGATCTCGTCCCGGTGGCCGTTGAACTGAAGGCCTTCGTCCGGGAGGAAGACCGCCCGGAACTCCGTTCCCTTGGCCCGGTGGACCGTGCCGATGTGGATCGGACCGGACGTGCGGCCGTTCCAGCGGTCCAGGGACCGGACGGTGAAACCGGCCTCGCGCAGCACCTGATCCCAGTGCCGCGCCGCATCGTTCGTCCTGGTCAGCACGGCTGTGTCGGCGTTGTCGTCGAGTTCGCGGAGCGCGGCGATCAGCGCCTCCTCTTGGTCCGCGCCCTCCCAGTGCACCACTTGGCCGCCGCGTAAGACCGGTAACGCCGAGCGCAGCGCGACCGCGGGACCGCCGTCGAGGTCGTCGAACCGGTTGATCGCGTCGAGCTTCCCGGCCTGCTGGACGATCGACGCTCGGTTCCGGTAGTTGCGGCGCAGGACTTCACCCCTGCCCTGCAACGAGATCCCGGCCTCGGAAAGGCGCCAGCCACCGGGATACACCTGCTGCTGGCCATCGCCGACGAGCAGCAGCTGATCGGGTCCGTCACCGCTGATCGCGTGCACCAAGCGCAAGCCGATCAACGTCAGGTCTTGGACCTCGTCGACGACCACCGCCGCGTACTGGCGGGGCAGCGGTCGGCGGTCGAGCTCCGACAGCGCGCGCATCAGCACGTCGTTGTGGTCGAAGGCATCCCGTTCGGACAGTTCGCGCTCGTACTCGCAGTAGAACTGCCAGACGCGGGCGCGGAGTTCGGCCGGCAGGGGCTGGCCGCGGCCCTTGCGCGGGACCGTTCGGTAGGTGTCCAGCGTGCGGATCCCGCGCCCCTTGATGACCCGGTTGATCTCGTCCTTCCAGTAGCTGCGCGAGTTTCGGAATCCGCGCAGCGGCCCGGTCAATTCCGGGCGCTGCCACACCGCTTCGAAGGCCTGCTCCACCTTCTGCTCGTCGACGTCGGCGGCGCGTCCGCGCTGGTCCAGGAAGTCCCGCGCCCAGGAGTGCAGGTGGGTGAACTCGATGCGCTGGACCAGGTGCGGGGCCAGCGAGCGGAACTGCTCGGCGGCGATCAGCGGCAGGTTGCGCAGGTGCGTGGTGAACAGCAGCTTCCCGGTCGTGCGGCGGGAGAGGTAGGCCAACCGGTGCAGGGCGAGGACCGACTTGCCGGTGCCCGCCGGGCCGGTGACCCGCGCAGGTCCGGAGTAGCGGCGCCGCACCGCCCCGAGCTGCGTGTCGTCCAGGAAGATCCGCCAATCGCGGAACGGCCGCTCCAGTGCCCGCTCGACCCGCTCGCGGTGCAGGTCCCGCGTCTCGATCAGCGCGGATTCACCGATCTGCCCCGGGATGCGCTGCCCCGGGATGCGCTGCGGGTTCCACATGAACGGGGTCAGGTCGAAGGTCCTGCTGTCCAGGTGCCGAGCGATGTTCAGCGCCTCAACGGGTTTCAGCAGTCGTTCGCCGTGCCGCAGGATGCGGTCCAGTTCGGCTTCGGTGATGGCCAAGTGCTCACCTGTGTGGCCCTTGCGGCCGCGGTGATCGGCCGGGTGCACCACCACCGTGCGGACCACCGCCTCGGTCACCGCGCCCGCATCGGTCGACGCTCCGGCCAGCAGTTCCGCCGCCCAGACGAACGCCGCCCGGGTGTCCTCCCACTCCGGTTCGGCCTCTCGGAGCAGGACGACCAGCACGCCCTGCGGGCCCACGAGCACCGCGTCCGGGCGGTTGGCCGGGGTGTGCGGGGCGAACTGGTTGAGCAGCGGATACCAGCCGCTGTCGTGCTCGACCCCGAACCGCTGAAGCACCCGGTGGTGCCAGGACGGCAGCGGCCGATCGGCCAGCTCGGCTTCGGCTTCGCGGCGCAGTCGTTCCTGGCGGTGGTGGAAAGTCCCGGTCACGGCGTCTCCTGTCTCCGCTGGAACCGTCGCCGGCGGCGGCGACCACGCTAGGTATCGACATTAGTGCGTTGAGTGTCGGTTTCGGGCGTGTGCGCAGCTCATCACCTGGATGTCGCAGGCGCGGAAATCAGCGCTGGAGGAGCTCTTCGGCGACCATCAGGTCCAATGTGGACACCGGAAGGGCGCCGTGCCGCAGGATCGCGTCGTGGAAGCGGCGGATGTCGAAGTCCGCGCCGAGGCGCTGCTGCGCGGTGGCCCGGACCCGCTCGATCTCCAGCTTCCCCACCAGGTACGACAGCGCCTGCGCCGGGTAGGAGATGTAGCGGTCGATCTCGGAGTCGACCTCCAGCTGCGGCAGAATGGTGTGTTCCCGCAGGTAGTCCACGGAGCGTTGACGGCTCCAGCCGAACTCGTGCAGCCCGGTGTCGACCACCAGCCGCGCAGCGCGCAACAGGTCCTGCGCGACCATTCCCAGTCGGGCCAGGTCGTCGGAGTACAGACCCATCTCGTCGGCCAGCCGCTCGGTGTAGAGGCCCCAGCCTTCGGAATAGGCGATGATCGAGATCAGCCGCCGCAGCATCGGCAGCTCGGTGCGCAGCTGCGCCGAGCTGATCTGCATGTGGTGGCCGGGCACGACCTCGTGGAACGCGATCACCTCGGAGTTGAAGCGCTGGCGCTGCTCGGCGCCTTCGGTGTTGGCGAAGTAGACCCCCGGACGCGAGCCGTCCAGCGCGGGGGCGTTGTAGAGGCCGATCGGTGTGCTCTCCGTGGTGGGGCCCGGAATCGCGCGCACCTCGCACGGCTGGTCGGGCAGAGTCGCGAACCACTGCGGCGCAACGGCTTCCGCGCGTGTGATCGCCTCGCGCGCGGACGTCAGCAGCTCCTCGCCGTCCCGCCAGCGCAGTGCGGGATCGGTGCGCAGCCGGTGCAGCACCGCGTCCGGATCGCGTTCGTCCCAGGTCCTCGCGCCCAGCTCGGCGAGCTCCTCGCGCAGCTCCGCGACCCGTGCCAGGCCGATGTCGTGCAGCTCCTGCGGAGTGCGGTCGGTGCTGGTGTGCGCGCGCACGAGCCGCTGGTAGATCTCGTGGCCACCGGGGATCCAGCGCAACCCGGGTTGCTCGGCCGGGCGGGAATGCGCGGCGATCTCGGTGGCGAGCACCTCCCGGTACTCGCGCAGCGCCGGGTGCACCAATTCGACCAGCACGCGCTTGCGCTCCTGGTCCAGCGCAGGGTCGTGCAGCTCGGGAACGAGCAGCGGGTCGCTGTCCGGTGCGGCCAGGTATTCGCCGAGGTGGCGGATCGCGTCCTCGACCAGCACCCGCACCGGAACCCGGCCGGTCGCGACGCCCTCCCGGTGCCGTTGCGCGGCGGCCGCGATGAACCCGGGGAGCTTGCGCAGGCGCTGCACGAAATCCGCGCCCTGCTCGGCATCCGCGGCCGAAACTTGCCCGAGGTGGAACAACAGCCCGGCGACCGGCGCGAACAAGCTGCCGACCACGGTGTACTCGGGGGAGCGGGCGTCGAACTCGGCGACCACGGCCTGCGCGTGGTGCACCACGGCCGCGATGGTCAGCCGCTGCTCCAGATCAGCGTGCGAGGTGTCCACCGCCATCGCACGCACCCGGATGTCCTCAGCGCGCTCCCGGAACGCCAGCTCGCCCGCGGCGGAGATGTCCGGCAGCTCATCGTCCCGGTCGTGGACCCCGTACAGCGAAGCGCTGACCGGGTTCGACTCGAACATGACGTCCAGCAGTTCATCGGCGAGTTCTGTGGGGGTGCTCACATCAACCCATCCTGCCCCAGAACCTGTTTCCGGTGGTCGTTTTGCGTGGCGGTGCGGGTGGCGGAACCTCAGACGCCGCCTGGACTGCGGGTGCCCAACTTTATGTATGCCAATACACGGCAGTCGGGCCGCCCTCGCCAGGCGATGTCTGAGAACCCGCGGCGGTGCAAGCGCCGAGGGTGGGCTATGCGCCTAGCAGCGCATCAAAGATCAAAGACAGGAATTCAGACGGCCGACACCGCGCCGCCTCCGTTTGTCCCGTTTCGCTTCGTCCACCCGGTCCCGGAGGACGGTCGCCGCGAAGCAGGGACAATGAAGGTGTGGATCCACTGCACGACCCGGACGACGAGGCACTGCTCGACCCCAGGCAAGCTCGCGATCTCGCCGGGCTGGTCGAGACCGCGCAGCTCGCTTCTGCCGTCGTGCGCTACGGGCTGCGCACGAGGGTCGGCGCGGCCACGGTCGTGCTCAACCAGGACAACCCGCTGCCCGCCGCCAACCACGCCTGCGCCCTGTGGGGAACGCTCGCCGAGGTCGCCGGAACCCTGCTGGAACTGGAGCAGGTCTTCGCCGACGCCGGCCACTCCGAGGCCGTCGTGTTCGCCTCGCCGACCACCGTCGCGGAGATCGAGGGCATCGCCGACGACGCCGGATGGCGCGCGGTGGAGGAGCTCGTCGCGCTGCTGCACCGGGTCCGGCAGGACGCCCGCGGCCTCGCGCGACCGGCCGAGGACCGCGACCTGCCCGGCATCGTCGACTTGATCGCCGACGACGCCGGCCTCTCCGAAGAGGGCGAGCGGCGGCTCCTGCGCAACCTGGGCCACCGCATCGACGAACCGCGCAGCGTCCTGCGCGTCGTGGACGACCCGGACGCCGATCGCATCGCGGGCTTCGCCCAGGGATTCATCGAGCGCCGCGTCGGACTGGTCGAGCAGGTGATCGTGCGCCCCGGCCGACGCCGCCGAGGCATCGGCCGCGAACTGGTCGCCGACGTCATCGACGAGCTCCGCGAGCGCGGCGCCCTGATGGTCGCAGGCCAGAGTGAGGAAGGCGGCACAGCGGAGCGCTTCGCCGAAGCCTGCGGCTTCGACGTGGTCTACGGCGTAACGGCCTACGCCCGCCGAATCGACGACCTCCTGTAACCCTGGTGACGGTCAATTTCTCGCGAAATTGACCACCGTCGTGCCCTGGGCTGGGGTTGCACGCTCAAGAGGGGGACTCGTCACATCCTTCGCCGTCGGCGGAATAAAGCCCGCGCGGTGGGGGTTCGGCTAGCCGGACTGACCCGGGCAGGCTCCGGGATTTTCGTTTAGTTCGGCTAAGCATGGGAGGGCGACGGTGTCGAGCAGCTCGGCAACGGCGGAGAACACCGAGGGCACCGGCACCGGCTCCTTGCCGCGGGAGATCTGGATCCTGGTCATCGGCAGCTTCATCGTCGCGGTGGGCATGGGCATCGTGGCCCCGGCGCTGCCGACCTTCGCCACCAGCTTCGACGTCGGCGTCACCGCCGCGTCCTTCGTGATCAGCGCGTTCGCCTTGATGCGCCTGGCCTTCGCCCCGGTCAGCGGACGTCTCGTGTCGTTCTTCGGCGAGCGCTCGATCTACGTCTTGGGCATCACGATCGTCGGGCTGAGCACCGCAGCCTGCGCGTTCGCCGGTTCCTACTGGCAGCTGCTGATCTTCCGCGCCCTCGGCGGCACCGGCTCGACGATGTTCACCGTCTCCGCGGTCGCGCTGTTGGTCCGCCTGTCGCCGCCGCACCTGCGCGGCCGGGCGTCCGGGGTGTGGGCGACGAGCTTCCTGCTCGGCAACGTCTCCGGACCGATCATCGGCGGCGTCATGATCGGCTACTCGCTGCGGCTGCCGTTCGTCACCTACGGCATCGCGCTGTTCGTCGCCGCGTTCATCGGCTGGCTGATGCTGCGCAAGTCGGAGCTGGCGGCGCCGCAGACCGACACCGGCGAGACGCAGGCGATGACGGTCCGCCAAGCCCTGCGCCACCGGACCTACCGCGCCGCGCTGCTGTCCAACTTCAACAACGGCTGGGCCGTCTTCGGCGTCCGGATCGCGCTGGTCCCGCTGTTCGTGGTCGAAGCCCTGCACTCCACCCAATCCATGGCAGGCGTGGCGCTGTCGGTGTTCGCGGTCGGCAACGCCGCCGTGCTGCTGCTGTCCGGCCGGATCTCCGACCAACGCGGCCGCAAACCGCTGGTGCTCGTCGGGCTCGTGGTCTCCGGGCTGGCCACCGCGTCCCTGGGATTCACCGACTCCGTCCCGTGGTTCCTCGCCGCGTCGCTGATCGCGGGCATGGGCGCCGGCATCCTCAACCCCGCCCAGAACGCCGCGGTCGCCGACATCATCGGTGCGAAGGGCAAGGGCGGTCCGGTGCTGGCGTCGTTCCAGATGTCGTCCGACTTCGGTGCGATCCTCGGCCCGCTGGTCGCCGGGATGCTCGCCGACGCGATCTCCTACAAAGCGGCCTTCGTCGTCACCGGCTTCACCGCGGTGCTCGGCCTGCTTGCCTGGGCCGGAGCCCCGGAAACCCGTCCGGCCGACAAACCCGCTCCGCAGCTGGCAGACGACGCCGCCTAACGCTCGAGTCGCCGCCTGGCGAGACCGGTCGCAGTCTGGACACCGAACGAGCAGGTGTCCGGTCACCGGCCGCCGGGTACTCCGGCGTTGACCTGACGCGCCGGTTCGCCTGCCTGCCGAAGCGGGAGGACGACATGAGCATGACGACCGGGATCCCCGGCCACGAGCTGACCGAGGACCTGCTGCTGCGGGAACTGCGCCACCTGCACCAGACCCGCAACGAGACCTTCCTGCACGGCTCGCCCGACTCGCTGCGCGAGCACACGGCGCGCACCTTCGAACTCGAGCAGGAGTACCTGCGGCGGCACCCCGAACGCGCCGTCGACCCGCGGCGCACCCGGTCCGGAGCGAGGGGAGAGCCGCAGCATGCCTGAACCACGCATCATGATTATCGGCGGCGGCCACGTCGGGCTGACCCTGGCGCTGCGGTTGGAGAAGAAGCTGCGCGAAGGCGAAGCGCAGGTCACCGTGATCGACACCCAGCCGCACATGACCTACCAGCCGTTCCTGCCGGAGGCGGCCGCCGGATCGCTGGAACCCCGGCACGTGGTGGTGCCGCTGCGCGAGGCGCTGCGCAAGTGCCGGGTGATGACCGCGCAAGTGTCGAACATCGACCACGCCAACCACGAGCTGATCGCGACGCTGGGCGACGGCAAGGTCGAGCACTTCGGCTACGACGTGCTGGTGGTGGTGCCCGGCTCGATCTCCCGCGCGCTGCCCATCCCAGGACTGGCCGAGCGGGGCGTCGGGTTCAAGACCATCGGTGAGGCGATCTACCTGCGCAACCACGTTCTGTCCAGATTGGACATCGCGGCCAGCACGCGCGACGAGCAGCTGCGGCGCCGGTTGCTGACGTTCGTGTTCGTCGGCGGCGGGTACGCGGGCATCGAAGCGCTGGCTGAGCTGGAGAGCATGGCCCGCTACGCGATCCGCAGCTACCCGCCGATCGACCCGCAGGAGATGCGCTGGGTGCTGGTCGAGGCGATGGGCCGGATCATGCCCGAGGTCAGCCCGCCGATGAGCGAGTACACCCGGCAGCGGCTGGAAGAACGCGGCATCGAGGTCAAGCTGAACACCACAGCGAAGTCCTTTGTAGACGGTCGAGCGGTGCTCTCCGACGGCGACGAGTTCGACACCGACACGGTGGTGTGGACCGCGGGCGTCAAACCGCACCCGATGCTGGAGGACAGCGACCTCCCGCGCGACAGCAAGGGCCGCCTGGAGTGCACGGCGAAACTGCAGGTCCGCGGCACCCACGACGTGTTCGCGGCCGGTGACTGCTCCGCCGTCCCGGACCTGACCAGCAGCGACCCGGACGCCCTGTGCGGCCCGTCGGCGCAGCACGCGGTGCGCCAGGCCAAGGTGCTCGCGGACAACATCACGGCGCTGCTGCGCGGCGAACCGCTGGCCAACTACAAGTACCGCTCCGCTGGATCGGTCGCCGGCCTGGGCCTGTTCCAGGGCGCGGCGGAGGTCTACGGGATCAAGCTCAAGGGCTTCCCGGCCTGGCTGCTGCACCGCACCTACCACCTGGCGAAGATGCCGACCGCGTCCCACAAGGCGCGCATCCTCGGCGACTGGCTGCTGGAGATGCCGTTCCGCCGCCAAGTCGTCGCCCTCGGCGAACTCCACGATCCCAGAGCAGAGTTCGTCAAAGCAGCGAACACCAGAGGATTGCCAGGCCCCAACGGTCGAGCGGCGGGCTGATCACTCGAGGCCGGGGAGCGGTGCGACGCCGTAGTCCCAGCGCACGAGCCGTCTCGCCTTGCCGGTTTCGGAGCGCGGGAGTTGATCGGGCGGCAGCACCCGCACGATGCAGCAGAGCCCGAGCCGGGCGTGCAGCGCGACCGTGAGATCGCGTTCGAGCCCTTCCACGTCGCCGTGCGGATCCCGAGGTTCGACGGCGATCCGCAGCTCGGGCCGCGACCGGTCTCTGCGGTCCTCGACGATCAGGTAGTGCGGCGCGACCCGCGGATCGGCCAGCAGCACGGCCTCGACCTCCGACGGGAACACGTTGACCCCGCGGATGATCAGCATGTCGTCGGTGCGCCCGAGCACCCGGCTCATCCGCCGCGATGTCCGCGCCGCCCCGGCAGCCGGTCCGTGCAGCGCAGCGACGTCGCCGGTGCGGTAGCGCAGCAGGGGAGTGCCGGTCTTGGTGAGCGTGGTGAACACCAGTTCGCCGGGCTGCCCGTCGGCCAGCGGCTGCCCGTCCGGCCCCACGACCTCGGGGTAGAAGTGGTCCTCGGCGATGTTCAACAACCCGCCGGAATCCAACGACTCGCACGCCACACCAGGCCCGATGATCTCGGTGAGCCCGTAGATGTTCAGGGCCCGTAGCCCCAGCAACCGTTCAACGCCCTGCCGCATCTCCTCGGTCCAGGGCTCCGCGCCGAACACCCCGACCCGCAGCGACAGCTGGTCAGCGGTGATCCCGGTCGAAGCGAACGCCTCGCCGAGGTAGATGGCGTACGAAGGCGTGCAGCACAACACGTCCGGCCGCAGATCCAGCAACAACCGCAGCTGCCGATCGGTGGCCCCGCTCGACACCGGCAGCACGGTGGCCCCGAGCCGAGTCGCCCCGTAATGCACCCCGAGTCCACCGGTGAACATCCCGTACCCGTAGGAGCAGTGCACGAAGCTGCGCCGAGTCACACCAGCCCCACCCAGCGCACGAGCCATCACCTGCGTCCACACGTCCACGTCGTGCGCGGTGTAGGCGACCAGCGTCTGCCGCCCCTGCGTCCCCGACGACCCGTGCACGCACACGACGTCCTCAACAGCGGCCGAACGCAAACCGAACGGGTAGTAGTCCCAGAAGTCCTGCTTCGACGCGAACGGCAACCGGTGCAGCTCGTCGAGCGAAACATCAGCGCCCCGCCCCACCCCGCAATCCCGAAGCCGCCCGGCCTGAACCCCACCAGCGGCCAGCAACCGGTCGACCAGCCGACGCAACCGGTGCTCCTGCAACTCGCGACGCCGCTCCGGCGCAGCCCCCTCGACTTCAGGAGCCACCAGAGGCGGTCTGACCCCCTGTGCCGTTGCCACGACTCTCGGTGTACCAGTCGCAGGTCACAAGGGGTAGATCCAACCAGGGGTACCCCCCTGAAAACGGCCCCTGAGAGGTGTTGTACTGTTATGACACACGAGATGAGCGGGACGGAAAACGAACCGAACACCTCGGAACAATAGAACATGGGGCTGTGGCGCAGCTGGTAGCGCACTTGACTGGCAGTCAAGGGGTCACGGGTTCGAATCCCGTCAGCTCCACCCCGTTGACCAGGGCCGATGCGATCTCGCATCGGCCCTGGTCTTTGTTTGCCTGTCTAACGTTTCGAGCCGTGGCTCCGGAAGATGCTGTCCATCGCGGTTGCGCCCTCCACGATCACCGGTCTGATCTGCTTCCGGTAGACCAGCTCAGTCACACGCGTACCGCTGTGGCCGACCAGCCGGGCGATGTCCTCCACCGGCGCCCCGGACGCCGACATCACGGATACGAAGCTGTGCCGCATTTCGCGAGGCGTCCATTCCTGCGGAGTCAACCCGACCGCCTTGATGACCTTGCGGGCCGAACGCCGGACGTTGTGCGATGGTTTGGTGTTTCCTGCGTAGTGGTAGGTGGGGCGTCGTTCCTTGATCTTCGTTTGCTTCCAGGAGACGGTCTGTGAACTGCTCGAATGCGCGTTCGCAGAACTGTTTCTATCGTTTCCGGGCATCGGCGATAGGGAGCACCCGGCTCGCGATGTACACGCGCAGACATGCAGAGAACAGGCTGATCAATGAGGCCGAAGGCCGACTGGCAAGCCGACGTCGAAGCCAGTAGATCGTGGCCCAGAAAACCGGTACGACAAAGGCTGCGAGGGAGCCCGTCCATGCTGCAGACAGCACGGACGAGCCGGAATGGGCGCGAGGAACCACCCCAAACATGGGTTCGCAGATCTTTAAAACGACACCAACGTGACCCAAACAAAGATCAACATCCTGAACAAGAAAGAAACTCGCCTTACCTGCGAATGATCAAGTCTAGACCCGAACTGAACCCCTCGATCTATTCCGCTGCGGGCTCGTCCGTAGTATAAAGAATTTGCGAATGCGATGGTGAATGCCGGAGTCTGGGCATGCTGCGAGTTGACAAGAAGGGCCTTTTGGCTATTTCGCACAGGGTGGCCTCCTGATAGTCTTTTGTTGCGGTACTCGTCTCGAGGGGGTGATGGTGTTACCGCAAGATATTTAGGAACCCTGTCGCCTGGCGGGGCTGGTTCGTATGCACGTTGCGCAGTTTGACGTGCGAAACCCCGAATCCCGAATCACGGCGATTCGAATTACCGGCCGTGCACGAATGGCAGCCGGGGGCTGTGGGGTGCCCACGAGTTGTGCGCGGTAATTTGATAGTACCTAATCTCGATTACGCAGCTATTGCCCGGGATCCGTCTAAGTTGTCGGGATCCGCGGCATTCGCCATGTGCAAATATTGTGATCAGGTATCCCGGCTAAAGTCCCCAAGCTCATTCAAAGGAGAAACAATGACTACTACGACTGCAGCGGTCAACAACCGCGCAACGTCGCAGCGCGGCATTGCTGCTCTCACGCGTCGTCCCGACCATATGGAGATCTGGTGGGTGACGCCGAACGGTGCGGTCAAGGGTGCCTTCCACTACGATGATAGGGCTTGGCAGCACTATGATTTTGATTTTGCACCCGACGGATCGGCCAACGTGGAGACTGGTATTGCTGCTCTCTCGCGTGTTCCCGATAGTATGGAGATCTGGTGGGTGGCGCCGGACGGTGCGGTCAAGGGTGCGTACTGGTACGAAGAGCCGAAGGACCAACCCGGCCACCCTTGGACACCCTACGAAATTGCACCCGCAGGATCCGCATCCGCGAATGGGCACATTGCTGCTCTCTCGCGTCGTTCCGACCATTTGGAGATCTTTTGGGTGGCGCCGAATGGTGCGGTCAAGGGTGCGTACTGGTACCAAGGGCAGACGGCCCACAAGTGGACGAGATATGACCACATTGTAGGATCGGCCAAGGTGGAGACTGGGATTACTGCTCTCTCGCGTCGTCCCGAAACTATGGAGATCTGGTGCGTGGCGCCGAACGGTGCGGTCAAGGGTGCCTTCCACGATGATGGGAGGGATTGGCAGACCTACGACGTGCCGTAGCCATCGCGGTGCGCTGGACTAGCGGGGCCAGGTGTCCGGGGCGGGAGAACAGTGGTTTGTGCTCCCGCCCCGGCCCGGTGCTCCGCAGGGCGAGGAACCGCGCGATCAACTCCGCGGCCGGTGACTAAATCCAATACACGATAGATATGGTGAACCAGGAGACCGTCGGCGGCGACGATTGGGCTAAGGTCACATTGAGCTGAAAAGCAGATCTGTCGTTGCGCTGTCCTCAAGCCCCTCAAGATTTGACGCTGCGCGGGCCAGGATGGGAGCGGTGTCCTCTAAGTTTCGCAATTTGAATGCAGCGCTACGAAACATTCCCACGGTGTCGGGATCGAGAACCGATCCATTCCGTCGTACCGCCGGCAACTCTCCGGCGATCTACTGTCGTCTGGAAGATCGTGGCAGTTGACCGGCCGGACGAACGGGCTCAGCCGCGCGACAACTTCTGCTGGGCCCACGGGATGGTGGCCGGCGCTACCCAGTAGTTGTTGAAGAACCTCATCACCTGCGTGGAGTCCGGTGCATCCAGTCCGGGCGGGGGCAACTCGCGGCGCTCCGCCGGCCGGGAGCATCCCAAAATGGCCTGCTCGAATCCAGCCGGGGTGTAGTAGTTGGGGCAGTGACAGACTTCCTTCCCGATTACCTTGAACTCGTGCACGAGGGCAGGAAGTCGTCCTCGGGCCAGGCCATAGCTGAGCTGTCACTGCTGCCACTCTGTCACCGGAATGCTTCGAGGCCGCCACCGCTGCTGCGGGCTCGTCGCGGACTGCGGTGACAATCAACGTGGTTCCTTGCTTTGGGGACCGGTTGGGGGCCGAAGCAGTCGTTCCTGAGCTGGTGTCCCTGGTTCGAATCCGGCTAGGGCCTCGCCCCATCCGCGTATAGGTGATCTTCGGAGTCTGCCCGCCTATAGTTTCTTTCCATGAATCTCGTGCCACTCGGCTCGTTGCTCGGCGTCGTTGCGGTGGAACTGGGGATGGCGCTCACTCCAGGGCCGAACATGGTCTACCTGGCTTCGCGCTCGATTTCGCAGGGGCGGCGTGCTGGGCTCGTGTCCCTCGCCGGGGTTGCTCTGGGATTCGTTGCCTACCTCGTCGCGGCGGCAGCCGGTCTTTCTGCTCTCTTCGTTGCCGTGCCCGGGGCGTATCACGTGGTGAAGATTCTGGGTGCGGCGTACCTCGCGTGGATGGCTTGGCAGATCCTGCGCCCCGGTGGCGGGTCGCCGTTCGAACCGCGCGAACTGGTCCCACACTCGGCAGCCCACCTGTTCGGCATGGGGCTGCTGACGAACCTCCTCAATCCCAAGATCGCGCTTCTGTACGCCGCGCTGATCCCGCAGTTCGTCGATCCCAGTCTTGGCGCGACGTGGTGGCAGTTCCTCCAGCTCGGAGCTGCGCAGATCGTGGTTGGTGTGACCATCAACGGCCTCATCGTTCTCGTTGCGGCTGCGCTCGCCGGGTACCTGGCCCGGCATCCCCGTGTGCTCCAGGCGCAGCGCTTCGCATCGGGCACTCTGCTGGGCTTCTTCGCCGTCAAGATGGTCACCAGCCGCCCCAACTGATCCGCCCGCTTCGGTTTGCTGATCGGACAGGCCACGGCGGCGCATCGGAATACCGTGGCGGTGCAGGGTCGCGGACACGGTGCGGCGCTCGATGCCGAACTGATCATCCAGCTCGTAGACGGTCGCACCGGACTTGTAGCCCTCGATCAGTTGCTGCACCTGGTCGTCGGGGAGTCGCCGGGTGCGACCGGGCTTTGACCGCTTTGGTGTCGGTTGGGGCGGAGCATCCAGGTCCGGGAGCCTCTGTTGCAGCATTTCCAGTGCGCTGACCTGGTCCTTTGTGTTCGAGTAAGCTCCCCCAACCTCCACGCGATCGAAGGTGCATCCTGCTCGGCGGGGTGCGCCTTCGCTGCTTTTTCCTGAGCAGTCGGAAACACCGATGAGTGCGCACTTTTAATTGTCCACAATGGATATGGTCGGTCGAGTTTGTCGCTCGGCTGACGGCGAGGTCTGGTTTTCGAGTGCGGTGATGGTGGCCTCGAGCTAATCGATGTGTTGCAGGGCGGATTGGCGGCCGTGCTCGTGGGCGAGGTTGATCACTTGCGTGGCCCAGGTGGGGTCGACCTCGAGGATCGGGTCGATCGCGGAGGTGAGCTCGTTGATCTGGGTCGGCGTGCGCTGTTGCTCGCGACGGTAGTCAAGCTCGGTGCGCAGGAACGACAGGGCGAGGTCGCGGTCGAGTTGGCTGACGATGAGGAACCGCAGGGTGAAGTCGGAACCTCACTGGCACGCCTCACCCCGCCGGTCGATCTGGTCGAGGCGTTCGCGCTGTCCGCCGCCGACATCTTCTACCGCTACGCCACGGAGGACATCGAACTCGGCGGTGAAACGATCCGCGAGGGATCGACCGTCGTCGTCTCGCTGCTGGCCGCCAACCGCGACCCCCAGCGCTTCGACGACCCCGACGCCCTGGACGTCCACCGCAAGGCCTGCGGCCACCTGTCCTTCGGCCACGCATCCACCAATGCCTCGGCCAGCAGCTGGCCCGCATCGAGATGCGCGCCGGTTTCGACGCGCTGCTGCGCCGCTTCCCGACCCTCGACGACGAGGTGAAGCTCAGGACCGACATGAACATCTACGGTGTCCACGAATTGCCGGTCACCTGGACACCTGCGTGCGGTTAGAGGTCTCCGCCACGGTTCAGGGGCGGAGACGGGTGTCCAGGATGCGGATCAGCCCGCCGACCCGGCCGCCGTCGGTCGGGGCATGAGGGAAGCGCTTGAGCACGTCGACGACGTCAGGCGTGGCACGGTGCGCTGCTCGCTCGATGTGTTCGGCGCCGATGGTGTGATCGTCGTCGGCGACGGTTTCGGCTGCTCTGGCCGCGTGGGCCGCTGACCCGAGGATGTGCTTGACCTGGGTGGCTTTGGCCAGCGGATGCAGGTAGGCGGCACCTGCCGCGGCCGTCGCTGCCCACGCTGCTTCGCGCGCGGCTGCGGTGTTCGTGCACTTGGCGGCCTTGAGCGCTGCCCAAGCCACATCGCGCAGGGCCTTGCCGCGCTCGCCGCCCCGGGCGAACTCCCACGCCGCATTGATCGCTTCCCGAGGCCGAGTGTCGTCCGGCAGATCAGCCTCGAAGACCTCGAGAGCCCCCTCCGCGCACTCCGCAGCAAAGGCGGTAACAGCACGAAGATCCTGAATGCTCAGAACAATCTCGCTGCCCATGTCCCCATCTTGGACCATGACGGGGGAGGGCGGTGGCGGGGACAGCTCCTGGCTGCCCACGCCGTCCGGCTCCATCTGGGCTACGTCATGTTGGTTGGGCAGGTGGGTTTTCTGCTGTGATCTGAGGGACGAGGTCTTCGAAGACCCGCTTGAGCCGGTTCTTCGTCTCCTGGAAGAGGAAGGACTTGAGCGGATCCACGCAATGCTCGACGACCGCCGGGTGTCGGGCCGGGGACTTGCACATCAGGATCGCCAGGGTGCGCATCGCGGGCAGCAGTACCTTGGCGTCGCTGATCACAGTCAGCCCGAGCGCGGACGTGAGCCGTTGCCAAACCTGCTTCGTGCAGGCAATGATCACCTTTCGCTCAATCTTGGTGAAGCCGTTCTCGCGGCGCGATTTCGTGATCTGCTTCGCCACGTAGCCGGGCACTGCGTCGAGTAGGCGGTTCGCCTCCTCGATCACCACCACCAGTTGCACGATCAGCTCGCACCAGAAGTGGTGCGTCATGGCCTTGCGGGTCTCGGGAGGGAGTCGTCCGAGGTCCTTCTCGACGTCCTTGAGAACCTGGCCGAGCAGGTGGCCCAAGGCCTCGACCTGCTCGGCTTCCGATGCGGGATCGGCGAGAGCGCGGTCGGTGGCAGCAGGGGTGAACTCGGGATCGTCAGTGCTCTCTGTCGAGCTTCCCGCGCTTTCCGGCGGACCTGGCTGGAGAGGGGTGTCGGAGCCGTCGAACGCCTTCGAAACAGCTGACTCGGAAGCGTTTTCCGGGGTTTTGCCGCCACCGGAGAGGTGGGTTCGCTCGGCATTCTCCGCCCCGTCGCGAAGCACTTCGACCAGGTCGGCGCGGACCGTGTCGACAGCCGCCCCCTTGTGCGGAAGAGTGGCTTTCGGCTTCTTCTGGTTCTTCGAGTCCTGCTGGGCGCATTCCTTGCTCCAGCGACGATCCACGCCGTTTCTGAAGTTGCGAATCTCTTCAGGCGTTCCGCCCTTAACCAGGTCCAGCGAGCCGGGCCAGCCATGTTCCCAGCCCGTGCAGTGGGTGCATTCGCACCTGTCCTGAGTTGCTGTCGCACAATTTTCCGGGTGTTTGCGCTCCTGTGCCAATCATTCCCCCAGAGATCTCGACGGCTGCTCGTCGGATGCTTCCTCTAATGGGGGTGCAGCCGTACCGCTGCTCCAGCGAAACTCGCAGGGTGACGGTGCATCGAATACTCGACCCGCTGCCGGAGGCCGTTCGAGTTGTCCTCGAGCGCGGGATCGGTCGAACTATCACGAAAAGTGCTTGCGGTTGCGACGATCGCGGAACTTCGAGAATGCTCGCTGCTCCGTTGGGCTGGACTCAGCCAGTCGTTGGTGCTCCTGGTCTATCAGGGTTTGCGGGCGACGGCTGCGTACATGGCTATGTCTGCGTCGTTGGCTTCCGGGGTGGTTTCCGGGCGCCACTTGTGCATTTGGACCAGGCCGGGGTCGACCAGGTCGAGGTCTTCGAAGAAGCGGGCTGCTTGGGTTTTCGTGCGGAAGCGGAGGGTTTCGCCGTGTTCTCGGTAGGTTCGGCGGACTCCTGCCAGGGTTTCCGGGGCGAAGTCGTCGGTTGCGATGGTGGCCGCCACGTAGCTGCCGGAGGGGAGCACGTCGATGATCCGGCGGGCGGCGGTCAGGGCTTCTTCATCGTCCTCGATGAAGTGCGCAATCGCGATCAGCATCAGGCCGATCGGCCGGTTCGGGTCGAGGGTTTCGCGGAATTCGCGGGAGTTGAGGATCGTGTCCGGGGCGCGCAGGTCGGCGTCCACGTAGGCGGTGCGGCCCTGCTCGGTGCTGGACATCAGCGCGCGGGCGTGCACGAGGACGATGGGGTCGTTGTCGGTGTAGACGACGCGGGCTTCCGGGCGTACCTCCTGCACGACCTCGTGCAGGTTCGGCGAGGTCGGGATGCCCGTGCCGATGTCCAGGAACTGGTCGAGGTCGCACTCGGTGGCCAGGTAGCGGCCGGCGCGGTGCATGAACTCGCGGTTGGCGCGCATGTGCACCGGAAGCGCGGGCCAGATCTGCAGCGTGGCTTCCGCGGCGGCACGGTCGACGGCGTAGTTGTCCTTGCCGCCGAGGATGTAGTCGTAGATCCGCGCGCCGTGCGCTCGCTCGGTCTGCAGATCGACGTTGGTGTGCCGGGGCCTGTCGTTCATCCTGTTCCTTCCGATTGAGGTGCCGCCATGCTGCCAGTGATCAAGTCTGTCAGCCACGAAAATCGGAGGAACATCCGGCGAATCGGGCCCGCGCCGCCACAGGCGTCGAGGTGACACCTCTCGGCGTCAGAGCGATGCTCGGTCTTTCAGAGACGGGGGTGGGCGTCCAGCAGGCGGATCAACTCGCCGACCCGACCTCCGCCGGGCGGTGCGGCTGGGAAGCGTTTCAGCACGTCGACGACGGCCGGTGTGGAGCTCGGCCGCTCTGGCCGCGTGGGCGGCTGCTCCGAGGATGTGCTTGACCTGGGTTGCTTTGGCCAGCGGGTGCAAATACGTCGCTCCAATCTCCCACTGCTGAGCGTCCAAAACGCTGCTGACAGGCACACGCTCTACGTGTCGTTGCTCGAATGGGCCATTCCGGGCAGATGGCAAGAAGTCGGGCATTCGTTGCCCTGCATGCGAAAACCGTGTTCGGAGAACCAAAGTTTTCCGCCCGGTGAAACACATCGGCCGCAACGGCAAGGACTGTCCGGGCTGGGAAGACAACCGCCGTTGACAACCAGTGGCAGAAACTGCCGCTGAGCGACCGGCCTGGAGGGGCCCGGCACCGGTGGTGGAGAATCCTGGTTGGTTCGGTGCAGCGGTGAGGTGGTCGTGCGGAGTGGTTCTGGCGGGTGGTGTACTCGGTGAGCGTTGGTGCTGATGTGCTGGAAGAGCTCGTTCGGCGCGTGCGGGAGGCGGCTCCGCAGCTCGGGCGGACTCGGCTCGTTCTCATCGACGGGCCTTCGGGTTCGGGGAAGACGACGCTCGCCGATCAGCTCGCGGACGCGTTGCCCGCGCAGGTCGTGCACATGGACGATCTGTACGAGGGCTGGGACGGGATGCTCGCCGGCGTTGATCGGGTCGGGAAGCAGGTTCTCGACCCGCTCGCGGACGGGTACGACGGTCGGTATCAGCGGTACGACTGGTACGCCGGGGACTACGCCGAGTGGCACGACGTTCCGCGCGCCCCGTATCTGGTCGTCGAGGGCTGCGGTTCGGGGGCGCGGCGCTTCGCCGAGCTGACCACGTTGTTGGTGTGGGTCGAGGCCGACGATTCGGAGCGCTTGGCGCGAACTCTGGCGCGGGACGGCGAAGGGGCGGAGGACCACTTGCGCGCTTGGATGGCCGCCGAGCGCGAGGTCTACCAGGCTGAGGGAACTGCTCAGCGGGCCGATGTGCGGCTCGACGGCCGGGGTGCGATCACCGGGCCGGAATCCGGGTCCTGACGTGCGAAAAGGCCCGGATGGGGCAATTCCCGGGACTTTTCGCCTGGTGTGACGGTCACGTCATCGGCGTGTCCGCGCGGGTCCTTCCGATTCGTCCGGCGATCGCGTCGTCCAGGAGGGCACCAACGGTTTCCTGGGCGCAGGTGCGGTTGGCGCCGATGCCGCCCGACGGGCCGCGCTTGATCCAGCCCACGGTGTAGGTGCCCGGTCGCACTCGGCCGCTTTCGTTCGGGATGGTCCCGGTTTCCGCGTCGAACGGCAGGCCGGGGAGTTCGGTGCCGCGGTAGCCGACCGCGCGGATCACGCGTTCTGCGGCGATCTCCACGCCACCGGTCACCCGGAGCGCGCGAACCTGGGTTTCGCCGAGGACCTCCTGCGGGGCGGAGTTGAAGCGGAGCACGATGCGGCGCCGGTCGTGGTTCGGAGGCGCGGACCAGTCGACCGCTTCGCGCTGAATCCCTTGCAGCAGAGCTGCTTTGGTGCTCAGGTCCGCTGAATCGATGGTCGCGTCGATCTGCGGGTCGTGGGTGTCCACGACCAGGTCGACGTCGTTGCGCTGGGCCAGGGCGAGCAGTTCCGGCGAGGTGTAGGCGGCTGCATCCGGACCTCGGCGGGCCAGGAGCACGACCTCGCGGACCTTGCTGGAGCGCAGTTGTGCCAGGGCGGTGGGGGAGATCGTGGTTCCTGCCAAGGATTTCGGGTCCGAAGTGAGGATCCGAGCCACGTCGAGCGCGACGTTGCCGTTGCCCACCAGCACCACCCGCTCCGCGGACAGGTCCAGCGCGTCCGCCGCGACGTCCGGGTGGCCGTTGTACCAGGCCACGACCTTGGTCGCTGGGATGCTGCCGGGCAGGTCCTCGCCGGGGATTCCGAGGCTTCGGGCCGAAGACGCGCCGACGGCGTAGATCACCGCGTCGTGCTTCGCCGCCAGTTCGTCCACAGCGACGTCCTTGCCGACCTCCACGCCCAGGCGCAGGCGCAGACGTGGGTGGGTGTGGAAGCGGCGGAACGTCTCGCTGATCTTCTTCGTCGACGGGTGGTCCGGGGCGACGCCGTAGCGCACCAAGCCGCCGGCGACCGGCAGGCGATCGATCAGCGTGACGCGGGCGTTGGTGTGCAGCAGCAGGTCCTCCACCGCGTACATGCCCGCCGGGCCGGTGCCCACGACCGCGACGTCCAGCGGCGCGAAGTCGCTGGGGATGTTGCGGTGGAACACCGGCGGGCCCCAGCGGTGGAAGTTCGGCGTCGGGTCGTGGTGCTCGACAGTCCGGTCCGCGTAGTAGGCGGCGTTGACCTCGGCGTACGGCTTGAGCTGCGCGGTCAGCTTGTCCACCGGGAAGATCGCGTCGACCGGGCAGGCATCGGCGCACGCGCTGCAGTCGATGCAGGTCGCCGGGTCGATGTGGAGCATCTCGGTGGTGCCGAAGTCCGGCTCGTCCGGCGTCGGGTGGATGCAGTTGACCGGGCAGACCTTCACGCAGGTCGCATCGCTGCAACAGGTCTGGGTGATCGCGTACGGCATGGGGTTCGGGGATCCTTTCGAAGAGCGGCGCGATCCGCACGCGGTGTCCGCCTGCCGCGAGACCTCAGGGCCCCTCGTCCTGAGGTCTCGCGGCAGGCGGGCAAGCTCTCAGATCAGGTTCGCGCGCTTGTAGAACCAGTGGGAGGCCTTGGTGAGGAGTCCGGCGGAGTTGAGGAACTCCATCAGGCCTGCGCAGCTGGAGCGCAGCATGGACTTGTGGTGCTCGTTGGCCTTCGCCTCGCGGACAGCGCGCTTCACGTCCAGACCGGCGTTCTCGTACACCTTCTTGTTCCACATGCTGGTGACGATGAAGTAGGACGCGCCGGCGATCACGACGGCCTGGATCTGCCGCCGCAGCCAGCTCGCCCCCTCCAGCCGCGCCTTGGTCTCCTCGCGGGCGAACTTCATGTGCCGCGATTCCTCGACGACGTGGATGTTGTTGACGGTCCGCACGAACGGCACCACCCGCTCGTCGCGCATCCAGTCGCGCTGCATGACGTCGAGGATCTCTTCGGCGACCAGGATCGCGGCGTAGGCGGCTTCGCCGAAGGCGATCGTCTTGAACACCCGGCCCAGCTCCACCACCGTGCGGGTCGGCCGGTAGGCGGGGGCGCGCAGCTTCGCGACGCTGCGGGCGAACATGATGGAGTGCCGGCATTCATCGGCGATCTCGGTCAGCGCCCACTGGAACGCCGGGTCGGTCGGGTCCTTGGCGTAGAAGTCCCGCAGGACCATCTGCTGCAGGACCATCTCGAACCAGATGCCGGTGCTGGCCACCGACGCGGCCTCCTGCCGCGTCAGCTCGCGCTGTTGCTCCGGCGTCATCTCCGCCCAGTACGCGGTCCCGTGCAGCGTGCTCCACTCCGGGCTGGTGCCGTGGTAGTCGGTGTCGAGCGGAGTTTCCCAGTCCACTTCCTGGACGGGGTCGTAGGACAGGACCTCCGACGAGCGCAGCAGCCGGTCCGCGACGTCCTGGCGATCGGTCGGCTGCTCGTCGCTCTTGGCGATGCTGCTGGTCATGGGGTGCTCCCTGCGGGGGTGACGACGTCGGCGATCCCCACCCGGCGGGTAGGTGTTACTCGGGGTAACAGATCCCAGGATCGATGACATCGATGATCGTATCAATGGCCATTGGCAATGTCGTGTCGTCGCAAACCTGGCCGGATGGCTGACACGGGGTGTTTCCGCAGTGTCCTGTTCGCCCGGTTCTGATCACCGGTTGGGCGGAAAACGCGCCCGCACGACCGGGAGTCGTGGCACGATCGCGGTCGGAAATCGCGCGGGGAGCGTGCTTTGCGACTGGGGAGGTTGCGTGGCGACCTGGGAAGATCTCGCCGAATTCGTCCGGGCCGAGTACGCCGTGGCCGAGGACCTGGAGGCCGAGACCGAATACCGCATCATAGAGGACAGCGACGACGAGATCCGCGTCCTCGTCGAGTACGAGGACCGCCGCAGTCAGATCGTCATCGTCTGCCGCGAGGAGCTCGACGGCCGCGAGGACTGGGTGCAGGTGCTCTCGGTGATCGGCCGCGCGGCCGAGGTGGATCTGCAGAAGCTGCTGGTGGAGCTGGGCCAGGTCTCGGCGGTGTGCGGCGCGGTGGTCGTCGGCGAGCACGTCCTGCTCCGCCACTCGGTCCCGCTGCTGAACCTGGACATCAACGAGTTCACCGACCCGCTGAACTTCATCGCCGAAACAGCGGACCACCTGGAAGAGATGTTCTACCGCCACGACGACTACTGACCGGGATCCCTTGATCTCCAGCATGGGGTGATGGAGTACTGCGCCGTCCAGGACTTCGAGGTCTTCGGGGCCCCGGACGACCGCGTCCGCGCCGGTCTGGGGCCCGGAGATGAAGTACACCCCGCATCTCACCGGTTTCTACCGCTCGGGCGGGTAGCCGGTCGTGGGTGGCGTTGGTCGCGAGAACCGCCATCGCCATTCACGACATGTCGTTGAGCGTTCGCTCGGCGACGGCGGCTCGGTCCGCGGCGGCCGGGGGCGGGGTGATGGTGATCCCGGCTTCCGTGAGGATGCTCAGGTCGAGCGCCCAGGTCGTCGCGGAACGCCTTTGCCACAGGGCGAAGGCCGATCGGACGTGATTGTCGGCCTCGGCCGCCGACATCCCCGTGACCTCCCGAAGGTGCGCCAGAGCTCGTGCGTCGATTCCCTTGACCTGGGCGAGCCCGAAGTGGGTGGTCGTGTGGCAGTCCGTGCACACGCAGATCAGGCGGCGTAGAGCCTGCGTGCGAGTGCGGTCGTCGTAGGCCCAGCGTTCGTGCGCCTCGAGCCAGCGGCGGACATCGCGGTCCTCGCCGCGTTGGCAGATCTCGCAGAGCTGGCCGGCCCGGCGCGTGATCATCCGCCGCAACCGCTCCCAGTCGGGTTTGCCCACGCACGACCGGACGTTCGTGAACCAGCAGGACGACGGCACCAAGTCCACGAAAAGACCGGAGCCGAACGTGCGGTCTTCGCCGGGGAGCAGATCCGGCACCTCCGGAAGGGCTGCCCACCGCTGCAGTTCGGCCATTCCAGGACGCGGCGCGAACCAGCGTTTCCCCGATGGATCCCACCGCGCGCCGTGTGATTTGGCCTCGTCCTTCTCGGCGAAGGGTACGTCGAGCCAGATTCGTTGCGGCATGTTCACACTCCCACCCTGATGGATGGCCGCGCTGCACCCGGCGATGCCGGACAGGTCGGCCGCTGTCGGTCCGGCGGGACGCTATCGGAGTACCTGGGCGCACGGTTCAGGTTTGCCCGATGTTCCTCCATCGGGTGGATAAAGCCAGCAAAAGCGCAGCTCCCAGTGTCATGTCCGGATATGGGCGGCTCCTGAAGATCAACCAGAAAGCGGGCAGACAGCCACTTCGACGTGTGGTGGATTGAAGTGGTCGATCGCTGGGAAACGGAGTGCAGGAGGTGAGACGAGCCGAAACGGAGCCCCTGGTTTCCGGCCGACGAGGAAGTAGTTCGGCCGCTCCTTCGCCTTTTTCCCAAGCAGTTCGGCAAAGATGACATCCAGCACGGGCAGTTGGTCAGGTCGTCCGAGTTCGTGGAAAAGATCGTGCTCGGCGAGATGGACAGTGGTGGTGCGCAGCTGGACGGCCTGCTGGCATCGACCGGCATGGCTACCAAAGGCGGTGTTGAGGTGCGCATCCTCGGGGCGGGTGTCGAAGGAGTGCTTACCGTGCCGGGTGAAGCTGCTCCGGATCTGGCCGGTCCGGCCGATCAGATCAACCTCAAACCGTTCTTCGACTACACCGACTCCGACGGGAAGCGGGTATCCAGCTCCGGGTTTTGCCTGCCGGAGCAGCACTGGGAATGGTTCTCCCTAGTTCTCGCTCGGACCAGCGCCGCAGGGCTGCTGACGTTCGCAGGAGACCGTGGTGCTGCCTACGGCCTGTTGACCGATCGGCAGCGGACCAGGCTCGGGGAGTACACGTACGCGAGTGCGGGCATGCAGCGCGATGCGGGGATTCGCTTGGACGTCCGTCGCATCTGTTTGCGGACGCTTTTTGTGAGCGTGCGTTGGTAGTGTCTTGGGCGGAGGTGGGCGATGGGGGTCGGTGACGACGCCGTTGAGGTGTGGGCTCGGGGTTTGCGCACGCTCGTTGCTTTGCACGGTCGGCTCGAGGTGGCGCTGGAGAAGGCGCTGCACGAGATCCCGGGGAGCTGAGCGTGCAGGCGACTTGCGCGACGCTGGCAACTCCGGGTCGGGTAAACGAGGACTACTACGCCGTCGGACCGAACTGGGCCTTCGTCCTGGACGGCGCCACTGCACCGTCCGATGTGGACAGTGGTTGCATGCACGACGTCCCGTGGCTGGTGCACCGCCTCGGCGCGGAACTGGCCTCGCGGCTCGCGGTGTCGGGAAAGCCGCTCGCGGATCTTCTGGCGGAAGCCGTGGAGTCGACCTGCGCGGCGCACGCGGACACCTGCGACCTGCGGAACCCGTCCAGCCCGTCGTCAACGGTGTCGATCCTGCGGGCGGGCGGCGAAGTCGAGTACCTGGTGCTCGCGGACAGCCCGATCGTCTTCGACCACGGCGCGATCATCGACGACCGTCTGGATCACCTCCCGAGCTACACCCAGGAAGCGGTGCGCGACCTCCGAAACCACCCGGACGGCTTCTGGGTGGCGAGCACGAAACCGGAAGCCGCGTACAAGGCGGTCCAAGGCTCCCTGAGCAACATCCGCCGAGCAGCCCTCCTGAGCGACGGAGCCTCCCGCTACGTGGAGATGTTCGGCCTCGGTGGCTGGACGAACCTCCTGGACCTGCTGGAACAAGAGGGCCCGACGGAACTCCTGACCCGAGTCCGAACAGCGGAATCAACCGCCCCGAAACCCAGCCGAGGTAAACTCCACGATGACGCCACAGCGGTGTTCCTCGCGTTCTAGTGCTCTGTTCGAGCGCAAAACCGGTTGGACTGTTCGCAGGGCCCTGGACACCCGGTAGTCAGTTGGATGGCATCCAACCGGTGTGTGGAGGGACCGCGATGAATCGAGATCAACGCACCGCCGTCAAGATCGTGTCGGTGATCGGGGCGCTGATCTGGGTAGTGCTCGGGCTGCGCTACGGCTGGCCCGGGTGGCTGTGGATCGGGTTGGTGGGCTTGACGATCGTCGGACCGTGGGTCGTCATCTGGTGGCTGTTGGGTCGAGTGGGACGCAAGCCCGTGCCAGCAGAAGAGGTGCCGGCCGAGCAGCCTGCGCTGCCGCAGCCAAGTGAGCAGCAGGTATCCGGAACTCCACTGCGCAGCGCGCATCCCGAGTACCGGTTCTCCTTCTCCGGCACGGTCTTCTGGTACGTCAAACCTGACGCTCCGGGGTTGCCGCACGCGAATCCGGCCGGGCTCGCGGTGGATTTGGTGTTGGAACAGGCGAGTCAGCTCGTGGCGGAGACCTCGCCGGAGGACGGGGATCTGGCGCAGCACCGGCTCAACGCCGTGCTCGGAACACCGCGTTCGGACCAGTCCGGGCACGTCGTTGCTTGGGTGAGCGACGTTCGGCTGGCGTTGCCAGACGCTGATGAGGAGCGGTTGCGGCAGTTGGCAGCTGCTCGCAAGGACGAAGAGCTCTGGGAGCGCAAACGTGCTCACGAGCGCAACAAGCGGACGTACTTCGCCGAGGACGTGCTGCAGTCGCCGGCCAGCGCCCTGGTCTGGTGGCTCGCGCGGCAGGAGGACGCTGATCTGGACGAAGCCGTCCGCCAGATCAGCAACCTGCGCAAGCTGACCGCCGCCGCGCACGACAGGCGGGTGCCGAACCCGGAAAGCGATGCGCCGAACTGGATTCACCCGGTGCACTCGTTCGTCGTGGAGGAGTTCGACGTCGGGGCCGAGCAGCACGTCTTCGCGGCGATCGAACGCCTGGCCACCGGTGACGAACGAGCCGCGCTCAGCTACCGGTTGGCCGAGGCACTCGACTCCCACGGCCACCGCGACCTGGCGCAACTCGTGCGGGACCGATTCGGTGACCGGCAGGAGCTGCCCGGTAGCTCGTCAGGTGCAGCGTTCGGCGAGGGATAGGGCGTCTTTCGGGGCGTGGGCTTTGACGTCGTTGTCGAAGTAGGCGTAGATGTCTCGGGGTTTTGAGGCCGGGGGTGGAGGGGCGATTGTGTGGGGTGTTTTCGGGGCTTTGCCTTCGTGCCAGGCTCGAATCAGCTTTGCCCAGTGGTCCAGGTCTTTTGGTGAGTAGCCGCTGGCGTAGAGCTCTTCTGCGCCGTGGAAGCGGAGGTAGACGAAGTCGGTTGTGACGTCTTCCAGGTGGGGCCAGTTGCCTGCTGCGTCCGCCACCACCAGGGCGATGCCGTGAGCGCGGAGGAGTTCTACCGGTACGCGGGCCGCGAAGCTGGGGTGCCGGACCTCCAGGGCGTGGCGGATGGGACGGTCGGCGTCGGTTTCGGTGAGGGCTCGGCCCGCTAGGCGTTCGTCGTGGCGGGCGGCGAGTTCGGCGGCTGCGCTGGTGGTGCGGGGGAGGAGGCGGAAGAACTCCGCTAGGCGGTCGGCGTCGAACGGCAGTGACGGTGGGAGTTGCCAGAGCAGGGGGCCTAGTTTCGGGCCTAAGGCCAGGACTCCGCTGGCGAAGAAGTTCGCGAGCGGGGTTTCCGCTTCTCGGAGCCTCTTCATGTGGGTGATGTAACGGCTTCCCTTGACCGCGAACAGGAAGTCGTCCGGGGTCTGCTCCGCCCAGCGGCGGTAGTGCTCGGGGCGTTGCAGCGAGTAGAAGGACGCGTTGATCTCGGTCGAGTCGAGGCGTTGGGACAGGTATTCGAGCTCGCCGCCGCGACGCAGGTCGTGCGGGTAGAACGGGCCGTGCCACGGTCCGTAAACCCAGCCGGACGTGCCGATCCGGATCCGGCGCGACGTCGAGCGCATCACTTCCCACGGTACCCGGGGCTCCGCGGCGGGGACTGACGCAATTTCCATTGAGCCTTTTCATCCTGTCCGGCTGGTAACCGCGAAGCACGACCGACATCGCGCGGCGAGGGTCGCATGCGCCGCAGGCGCATAGCCCACCCCCGCAACCGGCACCGCCGCGGGTTCTCAGACGTCGCCTGGCGAGGACAGCCCGTTCGCCGTGTATTGG
>NZ_JBSFBZ010000079.1:0-27453 GCF_053593195.1 Saccharopolyspora sp. NPDC002376 | reverse complement strand
CTGGCCGGGCTGCTGTTGGGCGGGCCGATGATCGTGGGGTCGCTGTTCGACGTGATCGCCCGGGATCCGCGCGCCGCGTCGAAGTTCCGCGCGAGCGCCGACGAGGCAGATCGCGCCGCCGAGCAGGGTGTAGGTCGTCGGGACTTCCGACAGCAGCAGCCAGGACAGCGCGGCAGAGACCGCCGGAACGACGTAGGTCGTGGCGGTGAGCCTGCCCGCGCTCATCCGGCGCATGGCGTAGGCCCAGGTGGTGAAGCCGACCGCGGTCGGGAACAGTCCCAAGTAGACGGAGCCGAGGATCGCGCTGAGCGGGGCGGTTTGGAGTTCGGCCAGCAGCTGCGGGGTCCACGGCAGGAGCACCGCGGTCGCGACCAGGCAGCCGAGCCAGATGGCGACCAGGCCGTCGATGCCGTGCAGCACGGCCTTCTGGATCAGCGCCCCCGTCGCGTAGAGGACGGCGGCGACCAGGCACAGCACCACGCCCATCCAGTCGCGGTGCCCGGCCGAACCGAACGCGATGATCGAGAGCCCGCCCAGGGCGACCAGGGATCCGGTGATCAGCACCTTCGAGTAGCCCTCGCCCAGGAACAGCCCCGCGCCGAACGCGACCAGCAGCGGTGCGATGTTCACCAGCAGCGCGGCGGTACCCGCATCGATGTGCAGTTCCGCGGTGTTGAGCACCACTGTGTAAGCAGCCAGCCAGAGCACCGAGTACACCGCGACGAGCACCAAAGTCCGACGCGACTTCGGCACCGGCGGGCTGCCGCGGAACCTGATCAGCACCAGGATGGTGAGCGCGGTCGCCGCGACCGCGAGGCGCAGCAACGCCATGGGTGCGGGGGAGAGCGACTGCCCGATGCTTCGGATCGCCACGAAGGACGAAGCCCACAGCACCACGGTCACGAGGGCGGCGGCAGCGGCTCGGTTGCGCTCTTCGGTGGCGGGAGCGGATTCGAGGGTCTGGGTCTGTCCGGTCACGCCAGTTATCGTCACCAACCCAAAACGAAAGGACAAGTGATTATTTCTACCGAAAAGTTAAGCATTGCTGTACTGTTCTGAGTGTGCTTGACCTGCCAAGACTGCGCGTGCTCCGGGCGGTCGTCGCCACCGGATCGATCCGCGCGAGCGCTGCCGCGCTCGGCTACACGCCCTCCGCGGTGAGCCAGCAGCTTGCCTCGTTGCAGCGCGAGACCGGACTGCAGCTGTTCGAGCGGGTCGGTCGCGGAATCGAACCGACCACCGCAGGCCAGACCCTTGCGGCCGAAACCGAGCCGCTGTTCGCCGCGGTCAGCCGACTCGAAGGCGTCGTCGGCGACCTGCGCGCCGGACGCATCGGCAGCCTGTCGATCGGTTACTTCGGCACCGCCGGGGCGACCTGGCTGCCCTCGATCGTCGCCGCGCTGCGCACCGAATTCCCCGAGCTGCGGCTGGAATTGCGGCTGACCGAGCTCGACCCGTCCGATCCGGACATCGACATCTTCGTCGAGCGGCCCGGCACCGAGCACCCGCCGCAGGTGGAGGTGCGCCACCTCGCCGACGACCCGTACCTGGTGGTCGTCCGCGACGACGATCCGCTGGCCGAGCTCGAGGAGGTGCCGCTGGCCGAACTGGCCGAAAGGCACTGGGTGGACAACGACTTCGCCGTCGGAGCGTGCCGGCAGGTGCTCCTGGAAGCCTGCGCCGAGGCGGGATACGCGCCTCGCTTCGTCGTGGAAACCCGCGACTACCAGACCGCGATCCCGTTCGTGGCAACAGGAATCGGTGTCACGGTGATTCCGCGCCTGGGCATCGGGAACCTGCCGGCCGGGCTGACCGCGGTCCCCGTGGTGGCACCGGCGCCGGTTCGCCGGATCAACGTCGCGGTGAAGAAGCCGGTCGCCGACCACCCGGCCGCGCGGCGCACCGTCGAACTGCTGCACGAGCTCACCGCCGGAAACTTTTGAACCTAGCGCGTTGTGGGCACTCCTGTTGCACGAGCGATGGGAGGGAGTCATGACTTCCGAACCGAGCGCAGGGCGGACCGAGCAGCGCGCCGGGACGACGCACGGCACCTGGGTGCTGGCCAGCTCGCCGCCCGCCGGGGCGCCAACGGGATGGCTCGCCTTCGCCGGCTCGATGCTGGGGCTGCTGGGAATCTTCAACATCGTCACCGGGATCACCGCGCTGGTCCGCCCCGGATACTTCCTGGTCAACCCCACCCGGCTGCTGGTGTTCAACTACCCGATCTGGGGCTGGATCTGGGTCGCCTTCGGTCTGGTGCAGGTGGCCGTCGGCATCGGCGCGGTGTACGGCAGGGGCTGGGCCCGCTTCATCGGCATCGATCTCGCCGCGCTGTGCGCGATCGGGCACCTGGTGTTCCTCACCGCCTTCCCGCTGTGGTCGGTCCTGGTCATCGCCATGTCGGTGATGGTCATCTACGGCCTGGTCGTGCGAAGCCCAGCACCCGCACGAGGGCACTGATGACCTGTTCGGAATAGCGCCCTGACCTGCGACGTTCTTAGCCGCATGCAGGACCGTTCGACGCAGGACGCCTCCGGGACGCAGGAGTTGCTGGCTCGGGAGCGCGCGAACGCCCTGGCCAGGGTCGAGTCGTTGCGGCGCCACCTCGCTGAGATCGGTGACGTTTCGACCTGGTCCGGCACCGACGACGAGCACGACCCGGAGGGGGCCACGCTCGCCTACGAGCGCGCCCAGGTGCAAGGCCTGCTCTCCGATGCTCGTCGCGACCTCGAAGCGCTCGACCGCGCGGTCTCGAGGCTGGAGAAGGGCACCTACGGAATCTGCGAGCGCTGCGGGAAGGACATCGCCCCGGAACGGCTGGAGGCATTGCCCGCCGCGACCACGTGCATCAGCTGCGCATCACTTCGGCACTGAGTCGACGGTGTCGGCGAACGTTCGGCGGTAGTCGCGCGGTGTCACGCCGACGATGCGGCGGAAGTGGTGGCGCAGCAGGGAAGCGGTGCTGAACCCGGACTCGCGCGCGATCTGCTCGATGCCCAGCTCGGTGTCCTCCAGCAGCCGACGCGCGTGCAGGACGCGCTGCGTGGCCAGCCACTGGTTCGGCGTCGTGCCGGTCTCCGCGACGAACCGGCGCGCGAACGTGCGCGGCGACATCTGCGCGCGTGCGGCGAGAGCGGCGACGCTGTGCTCGACGTCCAGGGTTTGCTGCATCCAGGCCAGCACAGGTTCGAGGCTTTCGCCGGTGCATTCGGGCACGGGCAGGTCGATGAACTGCCGTTGGCCGCCGTCCCGCTGCGGCGGCACCACCATGCGTCGGGCGATCCGCGTCGCAGACGTGGAGCCGAGCTCGCGGCGGACCAGGTGCAGGCAGGCATCGATGCCAGCTGCGGTCCCCGCGCTGGTAACCACGTCGCCGTCGTCGACGTAGAGCACGTCCGGGTCGAGCTCGGCGGTGGGGAAGCGGTGGCGGAACTCAGCGGCGTAGAACCAGTGCGTCGTGCAGCGGCGACCGTCGAGGAGCCCGGCCGCGCCGAGCAGGAACGCGCCGGAGCACACCGACAGCATCGTCGCCCCGCGTGCCGCGGCTGCCCGGAGTCCGTCGAGCACGTCCTGCGGGGTTCAACCGTGCACGGTCAGCAGCGCCGCGTACGTCGGGTGCGGTACCGCGAGTGTCGCTCGCTGACGGACGACTCGGTGCCTCGGCAGGCCGATGCTGGATCCGACGTTGGAACGGGTTCGGAGGTGTCGTGATGTTGACCGAGTTCATCGCCCAGTGGGGTCCAGGCATGCACGGAGGTCCCGGGTGGTTCATCGGGCCGTTCTTCTTCCTGCTGTTCATCGCCCTGATCGCCACCGTCATCTTCCTCGCGGTGCGCCGTCGACCGCGCCGGAAGGCCGCGGGTGACCGGGCGAAGGAAATCCTTTCTGAGCGCTATGCCCGTGGGGAGATCAGTTCCGAGGAGTACCGGGAACGGCTCGACGGCCTGAGCTGATCCCGGGAGAAGCGCGGACGCGGTTGGTTTCCGCTGGTCAGGGAAATGGTGGCAGCCACCGCGTTCTGCGCGTCCCGAGAAATGGTGGAGAAGGAACAATCATTGATTTTTAATGGTGAATTTCCAACGTCTCCCCGTTCGGGGGACGACGTTCTCGGCCGTGGCGGGTTACCGTCTGGACAGTGCGCACGACCCCCGGATTCGTCCGGGGACAACACTGGGGGGAGAGGTCGGGGGCGGCGGTACATCGCCGTCCCCCGACCGCTTGATCGACCACGGGAGTGGTCTGCGATGGATCTGATCACGAGGTGCAGCGAGCTCCCGCACGAGAAGTTGTGCGAGGAGATCCGGATCGCCGGACTGGCCTACAAGCAGGCCTTGGACGTCGGCTCGAAGGCCGACGTGGAGATGGCCGAATCGGTGCTGAACTGGTTCCTGGACGAACTCGCCGACCGGTTGCGGGGCAGCACCGCGCCGATCGCCCACGACAGCCGGGAGGACGAACCGGTCCCGCAATGACCGGTCGGGCTCTGCGGCCTGATGCCGCACGTCCCGGATCGGTGCAGGTCAGTGCATGTTGCGGGAGGCCATGCGGGATCCCGGTTCGGAAAGCCGGCCGCGAGCGGTCACCAGCGCGGTGCGGGCGTCTTCCCAGGCGCCGTGGGCGAGGTGCTCGGCTGCGGTGCGGACAGCGGTCGCCGCATCAGCGGAGATCTCTATCTGCGGGTGCTCGTCGAGCATGTTGACTGCGCGGGTCAGCTCCTGCTGCGCTCGGTCGGCCGGGTTGTTCGGAGCGGTCAGTAAGTCGATGAAGGCTGTGTCCACCGCGTCGCGAAGGGCCGCCTCGGTCGAGCTGTGCTGGGCAGTCACGAGCCGGAAGTCTATGCGCTGACCCCGACACTCTTCGCCGAAGATCACCCACTCGAGTGGTCCTCGGGGAGTCGATCATCACGATGAGCTGTGAGATCGGATCCCGGGTGATCGAGCCGTCGTCCTCCGTGGCCGTTGCGCCGTTCGCCGTGGGTTGAACATGTCCATTGAGGACGTCCGGGTGGATTTCCGGCACTGATCGACGCGTAACCTGGTTGATGATGTTGTTCGCCAGCGAACCCGGGAAGTAGGGGAGAGCGATGTTGTGGACCATCCTCGGATGGGTCGTCTTCGGCCTGATCGCGGGCTTCATCGCCAGGGCGATCGTGCCGGGCAAGGACGACATCGGCCTGCCGGCCACGCTCGTGCTCGGCGTCGTCGGTTCCGTCGTCGGCGGGTTCCTGTGGGGCCTGCTCACGGTCGGCTTCCGCGGCTTCCAGCCGGCGGGCTGGATCGGCTCGGTGGTCGGCGCGGTGATCGTGCTGGTGATCTACAACAAGGTCACCGGCCGCAAACGCCGCCGAAGGTAGGCCGCTCGAAGCGAAAAACCGCGGTTCCGGTGGAGATCGGAACCGCGGTTCTTGCGTTGGGGCTGAGTCAGCGCGAGGCGGTGATCACAGCTTGCGGCCGACGCCGGCCAGCCCGGTGAGCCGCTCGGGGTGCTCCCCGACCTCGGTCGGCGCGACTGGGCGCCACTCCGGCAGGAAGACCACTCCCGGGTCCACCAGGTCCAACCCGTCGAAGAAGCGGGTCACCTCGGCCTGCGAGCGCATCGTCAGGGGCGTCGTGGTGCGCTTGCGGTAGAGGTCGGCGTGTGCGGGTGCCACGTCGGGGCGGCCCTCGTTGGAGGCGTGCGAGATCACCAGGAAGCTGCCTGGCGCCAGCGCCTCCTGGTAGCGGTTGACGACCTTGTGCGGCTCGTCGGAGTCCGGCACGAAGTGCAGCACCGCGACCATCATCAGCGCGACCGGCTGGCTCAGGTCCAGCAGCTCGGCGACCTCCGGACTGCCGAGCACCCGCTCCGGATCGCGCAGATCGGCGTCGACGATCGACGCGTCGGGGTTGTCGCTCAGCAGCTTCTTGCTGTAGGCGACCGCGACCGGGTCGGTGTCGACGTACACCACGCGCGAACCGGGCGCCGGCTGCTGGGCGACCTCGTGCACGTTGCCGACGGTGGGGATGCCCGAGCCCAGGTCGAGGAACTGGCGGATGCCCTGCTCGACGCAGAACTGCACCGCGCGCCGCAGGAAAGCGCGGTTGGCCTGCATCACCAGCGGCAGGTCCGGCCACATCTCGATCGCTTCCTCGGCCATCTGCCGGTCGATCGCGAAGTTGTGGTCGCCGCCCAGGTAGTAGTCGTAGACCCGCGCCGCGTTCGGCTTCTCCAGGTCGATGTGCCCGTGCTCGGGCGACACCTCGGACATCCAGTTCCTCCTCACGGCCGGGCGGTGCATTCCAGCCGCCCAGTCGTGATGCTAATCGCGCCCGATATGCCTGGGCTAGACCGCGTGTTCGGTTGAGTTGCCGAGCCGGACCACGACGCCCAGGGCCACCAGGGCGACCGCTGCGCCAGCGGTCATGGTGATCGCCATCGCCGGACCGTCGTTGCCCAGTACGCCGACCAGCGGTGCGATCAGCGCGCCGAGTCCGAACTGCGCGGCGCCGAGCAGCGCGGCCGCGGTCCCGGCGGCTTCGCCGTGCCGGGAGAGCGCGAGCGCAGGTGCGTTGGGCAGCACGAAACCCATTGCGCCCAGCACCAACCAGATCGGCACGATGAACCCGTAGAGCCCGCTGGTGCCGGTCGTGGTCAGCGCCGTCAGGACCAGGCCCGCAGCGGTGGCCGCGACCAGCGCGGAGAACACGATCTGCTTGGGGCTGTAGCGGTTGAGCAGAACGACGTTGAACTGCGATGCACCGATCAGCGCCACCGCGCCGACGCCGAAGACCACTCCGAACGCCTGCTGGTTGAGGCCGAACTGCTCCTGGAGCACGAACGACGAGCCCGAGATGTAGGAGAATAGCGCGGACATCGCCAGCGCCGCGACGATCGCCAGCAGCACGAAGTCGCGGTCGGTGATCAGCTGCCGGTAGGTGTGCAGCACCGGGCGGAACTGCGCGGCCTGACGGCGTTCCGGCGGCAGCGACTCCTGGAGCGCGAAGATCGCCACCACCAGCAGGATCGCGCCGAGGACCGCCAGCGCGCCGAACACCCCGCGCCACGACCCGGTCAGCAGGATCGCCCCGCCCAAGCTCGGGGCGAGGATCGGTGCCACGCCCATCACCAGCATCAACCGCGAAAGCGCGGTGGCCGCGGCGTTGCCGGTGAACAGGTCGCGGACTACGGCCAGCGCGACGACCATGGTCGCGGCCGCGCCGACGCCCTGCAGCGCGCGCAGCGTCCCGAGCGCCGCGATGTTCGGGGCGAACAGGCACGCCAGCGACGCCAGGATGTGCAGCGCAGTCCCGGCGATCAGCGGTAACCGGCGGCCGACGATGTCGGAGAACGGGCCGATCAGCAGTTGGCCGATGCCGAGGCCGAGCAGGGTGCCGGTGAGGGTGAGCTGCACGGTGGAGGCGCTGGCCTGCAGGTCGTTGCCGATGGCGGGCAACGCGGGCAGGTACATGTCGATGGTCAGCGGGCCGAGGGCGATCAGCGCCCCCAGCACGACGATCACCCGGAAACGGTCGAATCCGGTCGGCTCTTCGGTCGCAGGTCGCGCGTCCCGTGCCGCCGGAGGGCATTGCACCGCAACGTTGTCCATCGTTGCCTTTCGAATTCGCTTGGAACGGCGGAAGAATCTGACGCGCTCTCCAGCGATGGTCGCGATCACTTTGTTCCCGGGGAGGTGGAGAACTTGCTGTGATACGGACTACATTGGTTCGAAATCGCCGCTATATCGGGATTTTCCGTGCAGTACGTTAACGGCGCTAAAAGTCTATTGTGGAACGTATTCCCGGTTTCGGTAAAAGTGCGATGAACTTTCCAGGTCCACCTCGGGGTGAACTGCGGGCCGCGATTTCCTGGAACGTTGGTACGGGCGCGGTCGCCGTCGGGGCGACGTGGTTTTGCGCTCCTGTGCCGAGACGGCTCGGCTCGGTGCCTGCCGGAGGGTAGGATTCCCAGGTTTGGCGAGGCCGGTGAAGTGGAGCGGGCGATGCACGGGTACACCGAGGACAAGGACAGCTACCTCAAGCGGCTGGCGCGCATCGAAGGACAGGTCCGCGGCCTGGCCAGGATGATCGAAGAGGACAAGTACTGCATCGACATCCTCACCCAGATCTCGGCCGCGACGAAGGGGCTCCAGGCGGTCTCTCTTCGTCTGCTCGACGAGCACCTCAAGCACTGCGTCGCCGAAGCCCTCGCGGAGGGCGGCGAGAACGCCGACGAAAAGGTCCGCGAGGCCAGCGAAGCCATCGCCCGCCTGGTCAAGTCCTGACGGGCGGGGTGTCAGTTCTGCCTAGAACTGACACCCCGCCCCACGCGTGGAGCGCCCGGTCAGTTTTGACAAAACTGCCGTTCCCCGTGGTGAGTGCTGCTGGTCGTGAGGTGGGCCGGGGACGGTTGGTGGCCGCCCCCGGCCTGGTGGTCAGCTCTGCGACAGCAGGTTGCGCATGGTGTCGATCTCGGCCTGCTGGCTGTCGATGATCTGCTGGGCCATCTGCTTGGCCGCCGGGAACTGACCGCCGGACAGCTCCGCCTGCGCCATGGTCACCGCACCCTCGTGGTGCTTGATCATCATGTCCAGGAACATGCGGTCGAACTCCGTGCCCTTGGCCTGCTCCAGCTGCTTCATCTCGTCGGCGGACATCATGCCGTCCATGCCGCCGTGGTCACCGCCCATGTCGTGACCCATCGAGCCGTGGTCGGTGCTCGGCGCCTCGACGCCCCAGTCGCGCAGCCAGCCGGTGAGCGTCTGGATCTCCGGTCCCTGTGCCGCCTCGATCTGCTTGGCCAGGTCCTTGACCTGCTGGGACTGCGACCGCTCCGGAACCAGCTTCGACATCTCGATGGCCTGCTGGTGGTGCGGGATCATGCCCTGGGCGAAGGTGACGTCGGCGGCGTTGTTGGCCGCCTGCTCCTGGCTCGCCGGGGCCTGCGGGGCGGTGCCGGCTTCCTGGCCGTTGCCGCAGCCGGCCAGTGCGATCGCGGCGACCGCGCTGATCGCGATCGCGAATGCGCGCGTGCGCTTCATCGTTTTCCTCGTCTTTCGTGAGCTGGATCGGGAATGCGTCATCGAGCCACGGCGGGATGCCGTGGCCGATCAGCTGCCGATCAGCGACGAAGCACGCACAGCGCCGCGAGTCTTCGTGGAACGGGTAACGGCGGAGGGAGAAGTGCTGGCAGAGCTGCTGCGAGGTATCTCGGCGCCACGGCCGCTGCGCGGATGGCGCGCCTGAGCTGGGGGAGCAACAGCACCAGGAAGCCGAGCATGATCGCCAGGCACAGGTGCAGCGCGCTGTGATCATCCGGGGCTGGCGCGGGCTGTTCGTGATGCTCGGCCGCTCCCATGTGCATGGCGACTGCGGCCGGCGGGTGTGGCGCGTGGGTCTGCTCGTGCTGCTGTGCTGGGACGTGGTGCATGAGCACGACGCAGAACGCGAGGACCACCAGAAGTCCCCAGCGGAGCAGACCCGGACGTTCGCGCACGTCGCCTACCGTACCGGGGCTGGGTTTGCCGAGCGTCAGGACTTCACCAGTCGGGCGATGGCGTCGCTGGCCTCGCGGATCTTCTCCTCGGCCTGCTCGCTGCCCTCGGTCAGAGCCTCGGACACGCAGTGCTTGAGGTGTTCGTCCAGCAGTCCCAGCGCCACGGCCTGCAGGGCCTTGGTGGTGGCCGAAATCTGGGTGAGCACGTCGATGCAGTACTCGTCGTTGTCGATCATCCGCGCCAGACCGCGCACCTGACCCTCGACCCGCCGCAGCCGCTTGGCGTAGCTGTCCTTGTCGTGCGTATAGCCGTGCATCGGCGCCTCCCCGGAGTCCCGACGCCTTTATACCCCAGGGGGGTACCGATCGGCAAAGTCGATCAGATGAAGCCCTCGGGCTTGACCGGCGCCTTTGCGGAGTCGGGGTTCTCCCGCTCCTTGCGTGCTAGCCACAGCACGCCGCCCAGCTGGATCAATGCGGCGCCGCCGGTCAGGGCGACTGCGATGACGGCGTAGATCTGCCAGCCCGAGATGAAGCCCAACACCACCGCGATGACGAAGAACAGCAGCGTGCGCACCAGCACGGTGGTGAGTTGGTTCTTGCTCATCAATCAGGGCCTTCCTCGTTCGCGTCCACCTCGAGTGTAGGCGGGTCGGCGTCCGCGCTGGTCGTGGGCAGGTTGCGGCCGGGGCCCGTTGAGGATTGACGCGCGGACCGGGCGATCCTATTTTTGCCAACAGGTGTCCTCACATTTGGAGGGAGCGCCGATGTCGAAGCCGACACCGCTCGGTCCGGACTCGCTCATGTGGCGCTACTTCGGGGACTGGCGCGGGCTGCTGCTCGCGCTGTGGGCCGGGTCGATGCAGAACATGCACCCCCAATTGGGCGCGGGCGTCGAAGAGCACTCGCAGTTCTTCGATGAGCGCTGGGAACGGCTCTACCGGTCGCTGTACCCGATCGGCGGCGTGGTCTACGACGGTCCGCGCGCAGAGCAGACCGCTCGGCAAGTGCGCGGGTACCACGACACGATCAAGGGCGTCGACAAGCACGGACGGCCCTACCACGCGCTCAACCCGGACACCTACTTCTGGGCGCACTCGACGTTCCTGGTGATGCCGATCCTGATCAACGAGCACTTCGGCGAACCGCTCAGCGAGGAGCAGAAGACGCAGGTCTACGCCGAGGGCGTGCAGTGGTACCGGCTGTACGGGATGAGCATGCGCCCGGTGCCGCCGGACTGGCCGAGCTTCCAGCGGTACTGGGACCGCATGTGCCGCGAGGTCCTGGAGGACAACAAAGCGACCCGCGACGTCCTGGACCTCTCGCGGATCGGCAAGCCCCCCACGCTGCGGTGGCTGCCGGAACCGGTGTGGAAGCTCGCGCGCATCCCGATCAGCCGCGGATTCACCTGGCTCACCGTCGGCCTTTACGACCAGGCCATCAGGGACAAGCTCGGCTACCGCTGGACCGCGCGTGACGAGCGGATCATGCGCGTCGTCGGCCGAGCGCTCGCCGTCGCCTGGCGTCTGGTGCCGTTTGAGCGGCGCTACCACCCGCGCGCCCGAGCAGCATGGCGCCGCGTGCGCGGCAAGGTCCCGGCCGATGCGCCCCTGGTGGAAACCCCGCCCCGCAACCTCCCGCCGCCGGATCGCCGTGACGACCCCAAGCACTACTCGCCCGCGCAGGCTGGCTGACGCCGGTTGCCTTCTGCTGGCGGTATGCGCCGGAGTCTGCGCGTGCTGGGATCACCAGTGGTGATCCGCCGCCTCGCCACGGAATTCGCGCGCGCTCCTGCGCTCGCGAGGGGAGGAGGTCGTTGATGATCCGTCGCACGTGCGCGATCGTCGCCGCGCTCATGTTGGCCCTCGCCCCGGCCGCCGCTGCGGCCGAGGCCAAGCCGGTGGCCAAGAACCTGGACATCCCGTGGGGACTGGCGTTCCTGCCCGACGGCTCGGCGCTGTTCACCCAGCGCGACACCGGGCAGATCATGTCCCTCAAGGACGGCCAGGTCGTCGAGGTGCAGAAGATCGACGAGTCGGAACCGACCGGTGGCGAGGGCGGGCTGCTGGGCCTGGCCGTGTCACCGGACTTCGAGTCCGACCAGACCGTGTTCGTCTACTACAGCACCAGCGAGGACAACCGGATCGCCAAGCTGCGCCTCGGTGAAGCCCCGCAACCGATCCTGACCGGCATCGCGAAGAACCGCTACCACAACGGCGGTCGGCTGGCCTTCGGCCCGGACGGCATGCTCTACGCCACCACCGGCGACGCTCAGGACAAGGGCAACGCGCAGGACCAGAACTCGCTCAACGGCAAGATCCTGCGCATGACCCCCGACGGAAAACCCGCACCGGACAACCCGTTCGGCGATTCGGTGGTCTACTCGATCGGTCACCGCAATCCGCAAGGCCTCGGCTGGGACGGCGCGGGCCGGCTTTACTCGTCGGAACTGGGCGACGCCACCTGGGACGAGGTCAACCTGATCGAGGGCGGCAAGAACTACGGCTGGCCCGAGTGCGAAGGCAAGTGCGACAACGACGAATACGTGGATCCGTTGGTTACCTGGTCGGTCAAGGACTCCTCGCCCAGTGGCCTGGCGGTACACGGCGACAACCTCTTCGTCGCGGCCCTGCGCGGCCAACGCCTCTGGCAGATCCCGCTCAACGGCGACGGTACGCTCGGCGAGCCCAAGGCGTTGTTCCAAGGTGAGTACGGCCGCCTCCGAACCCCGGTCTCAGCCCCGGACGGCACCCTCTGGGTGACGACCTCGAACCAGGACAACAACGGAGAACCAGGCCCCGACGACGACCAAATCCTCAGCATCACCCCGTAAAACCCAAGCGAAGGGCCCTTTCTGCCGAACACGTCGGCAGAAAGGGCCCTCGCTGCGGAGCCTGGACGACGAAGCGGGTCAGCGGAGGTTGAGGCCTCTGTCGAGCATGATCACTTCGCCGGTCAGGTACGTGCTGGCGCAGATGGAGGCGACCAGGTCGGTGACGTCGGACGGCTGGGCCGGGCGTCGCATCGGGGCTTTCTCATTCCACAGGTCGTGGGCTTCGGTCCAGTCCTGCGTCATGGGCGTGTCGACCAGGCCGGGAGCGACCGCGTTCACCCGGATCTCCGGTGCCAGCGCCGCTGCCAGCAGCTTGGTCACGTGGTTGAGCGCTGCTTTGCTCGCGGCGTAGGGGATCGACGATCCCTTCGGGCGAACGCCGGCGTGGCTGGTGATGTTCACGATGCTGCCGCTGCCTGGCTGAGTGGACGCGCGAAGTGCCGGTTGCGCTGCCGTGCACAGCACCCACGGGGCGATGAGGTTGACCTCGAGCAAGCGCCGCCAGTCCGATGTGGTCGCGGCGGACAGATCGGCGTGCGGAATCGGCCAGCTGATTCCCGCGTTGTTGACCAGCACGTCGAGTCGTCCGCAGTGGGCGAGTGCGCGCTCGACGAGTTGCTCGCTCTCGTGCTCGTCGGCGAGATCAGCCTGCACGTAGATGCTGTTGAGCTCCCGCGCCAGGCGCAGCCCAGCGTCCTGACTGGTCTGCGGTTGCGCCACGACGAGAGCTCCGTCGGCGGCGAAGCGACGTGCGATCGCCTCGCCGATTCCCGACGTCGAACCAGTGACAAGCGCAACCAGCTGCTCGGTGCTCATAAGACGATGTTGTCCGAGCGCCGAAAGCAGCCGTCCTCCCGGCCGCGCCGGGCGTACGCACGTTGGTGCTTGGGCACGGTGTCACCTCCAGGCTTGCTAAGTTGCGGGGCCTGCCGTGTCGTAAACCGACGAAAACGGCGGGCCTCGCCGTCAGTGAGTGGGAGAGAACCTCGGCGATCTCCGCCATCGACAGGTAGTCGCTCGCCAGCTCGATCCCGTGGAATCGCTCCGGTTCGGTGATGGCCGCTGCGGCTGCACTGCCGATGTCGTCCACTGCAGCGAGGGATAGGTGAGTCTCCGGCTTCAGCACGCTCATCAGCCCGCCCTCGATTGGCACGCGACGGTCCACATCGGACATGGCCGAGCAGGAATGCGTGCGGCCGATCGCTGTGCTGCGGTGAGCGGTTCGTCGGTGATGCTGTCCAGGTAGGCCAGGGCCGGTTCAGCGGTGGGGATGGCCAGGTCGCACGGGTAGCGCTCGACGGCGACGGCGGTGAAGTGCTGCGCGACGAGGCCGGGGCCGGATTCTGCGGTGAAACTGCTGCAGATCGGTGGCGGCGCACTGCTTGATGGCAATGCCGGGGACGGCACGCAGGTGCTCGCACATCACGGGGGAGAAGTCGGTCAAGGTCAGGTCGCGTCCCCGTACGAGGTGAGCGGTACGGGTCCACAGCTCGCCGGTGCCCGCGCCGACCTCCAGGGCGGTTATGTCCAGCGGGAGTCGTTCACCGAGCCAGGAGAACCATTCCTGGGGATTGGTGCCGTAGGCGTGCAGCGCGATGCGCGCGATGCGCGCGGTGAGCTTGTCGCTCGTGGTCGCGTACTGGCTGACGGCATGAGCTGACGGTGTGGAGGGCACCCCTCGCTCGCAGGGCGCGTGTCGACTGTGCTGCCGGTCGGCGGGAACGGGGAAGGGCACCTTTCGTCGAAGGTGCCCTTCGGATCAGTCTTCCAAGTACCAGTCGCGGGGTGGGTTGGAGACCTTCGGTATGGTGCGGTTGGCTTTGGGTTGGGCTGCCCAGCGGATTCCGTTGGCCAGGACGTGCTTGATCTCCGGTTGGTTGTAGACCGGGTAGCGCTCGTCTCCTGGGCTGAAGTAGAAGATTCGGCCCTTGCCGCGGTTGAAGGTGACTCCGGAGCGGAAGACCTCGCCGCCGGTGAAGGAGCTGATGAAGATCAGTTCGTCCGGGGCCGGGATGTCGAAGAACTCGCCGTAGGTCTCCTGCTCCGGGATCACCAGCGGGTTGGGCACGCCCTCGGCGATCGGGTGCGTCGGGTTCACCGTCCACACCACCTCGCGTTCCGCCGCGTTTCGCCAGCTCAGCGAGCAGGTGGTGCCGAGCATGCGGGTGAAGATCTTCGAGAAGTGCCCAGAGTGCAGGACCAGCAGTCCCATGCCACCGAGCACGTGCTGCTGCACCTGGTCCACGACCGCGTCGTCGACCTGGTCGTGCGCCTTGTGGCCCCACCAGAGCAGGACGTCGGTGTCGGCCAGCACCTCCTCGGAAAGTCCGTGCTCTGGGTCGCTGAGCAGCGCGGTGCGCACCCTTGAGTCCGGCAGCTGCTCGCTGATCCCGGCTGCGAGGGCGCCGTGGATGCCGTTGGGGTAGTACTCGTCCATCCCGGCAGGGTCCTTTGTGGACTCGTGGACGCCTTCGTTCCAAACGGTGATGCGCAGCTTGCTCATTCGACCGTGACCTCTCGCTTCTCGGCGGCGGACTGGTAGCAGGCGTCGATGACCCGTGCTCGTTTCAGGGCCAGGGAGCCGTCGTTGGTGGGCCACTGGGCCGGGTTGCGGAGGGTGTGGACGAAGTTCTCCACCACCCCGGCATGTGCGCGGCCGGGTTCGGCTGTGGGCTGGTAGTCGGCGATCTCGCCGTCCACGTCGCGGTACACGTGCATGTCGCCGACCAGCGTGTTCGTCGCGCCGACGGCCTCGAGCTCTGCGCCGCCGTCGGTGCCGAGGACGCTGAAGTCGATCAGGTCATCGGGGCTGCGGAACGCCGCCCAGGAGGTCTCCAGCACCAGCGTGCCGCCGCCCTCCAAGCGCACGAACGCTGACGCGAAGTCCTCCACCTCGTACTCCGAGACGCTCTGGTCGGCCGTTTCCCGCTTCATCCCGCCGATTCCGCGATGTCCGAGTTCCGAGTAGGTGACCGCGCTGACCGACAGGACGCGCGGCTCGCCGAGCAGGTAGAGCGCGTAGTCCAGCACGTGCACGCCGATGTCGGCCAGCGGTCCGCCGCCGGACATCTCCTGGTTGGTGAACCAGCTGCCCAGCAGCGGGATGCCGCGACGGCGCATCCACGACGCCTTCGCGTAGTACGGCCGACCCACCTCGCCTCGCTGAATGATCTCGCCGAGCGCCTGGATGTCACCGCGCAGCCGGTGGTTGAACACCACGTCCAGCACCCGACCCGCGGAGCGAGCCGCATCGACCATCTGCTCGCCCTCAACCGCGTTGCGGGACAAGGGTTTCTCGCTGAGCACGTGCAGTCCGCGCTTGAGCGCGGCGATGGCGATCGGCGCGTGCAGGAACGTCGGCACCGCGATGCTGATCGCGTCGAGATCGGGGACTTCGAGCAACTTCTCCCAGTTCTCGAACAGCATCGGCGCCCCGTACTGCTCGCCGAGCGAGCGCAGCAGCTCCGGTTCCTTGCCCGCGATCGCGACGATCTCGACATCCGGCAGGTCGTGGTAGGCGGCCAGGTGCTGCTGGCCCGCCCAACCGATACCGACTACGCCGACCCGGATCGGACTCATGAATACGGTCTCCTTTCGGGAGCTTTCCGCTTTCTTGCCCTGATCTCGTCATACATGAGTCGGGGATCCCGGAGATCAGACGGCGTCTGAGGCTCCGCCACCCGCGCCGCCATGCAAGATGAGTGGGATAGTCACTTTTCAACCTTTGATCGCGCCGGTCGTCAGGCCAGCCACGATGCGTTTCTGGAAGACCAGCACTAGCAGCAGCAGTGGCAGGGTGACGATCACCGAGGCCGCGCTGATGGTGCCGATCGGTTGGTCGAACTCGTTGGTGCCGTTGAAGAACGCGATGGCCACCGGCACGGTGCGGGTGGTCGGGGTGGAGGTCAGCGCGACCGCGAGCAGGAACTCGTTCCATACCGAGATGAACACCAGGATCGCGGTGGTGGCGATGCCCGGCACCGCCAGCGGCAGGATCACCTTGCGGAATGCCTGGAACGGGGTGGCCCCGTCGATCAGCGCGGATTCCTCCAGCTCGAAGGGGATTTCGCGGAAGAACGAGGTGAGCACGAAGATCGCCATCGGCAGCGCGAAGGTGAGCTTCGGGATGATCAGCCCGAGCAGCGTGTCGTAGATGCCCAGATCGCTCCAGATCTTGAACATCGGGGCCGCGATCGCGATGACCGGGAACGTGGTCACCGACAGCACGGCGCCGAGGATCAGGCCTTTGCGCGGGAGCTTGAGCCGGGCCAGCGCGTGGGCGGCGAACGACGCCAGTAGCAGGGCCAGTGATGTGGTGACGACTCCGACGATGACGGAATTGCCCAGTGCGGTCAGAAATTTCCCGTCCTGCAGGACGTCGACGTAGTTCTGCAGCGACGGTGCGGTGGGGAACAGGCTGCCCGACGACAGCTCGACGCCGGTCTTCAGCGAGGTGTTGATCAGCCAGTAGAACGGCACCAGCGAAGCCAGCATCACCAGCACGGCGAAGACCAGCGTCAGCGGTCGCGGCCGGTCTCGGCGACTCATCGGTGCAGGCGTCGATGTGGTGGTCGAGGCGGGGACGAGGACAGTGGTCATCAGAGCTCCATTTCCTCGCGGGCCGGGGGAGTGCTGCTCATCGGCCGTCCTTCGCCACGTCGCGGATGTTGCCGCCGGCGAAGCGGATGTAGACCAGGGACACCACCATCACGGTGGCGAAGGTCAGGATGGACAGCGCCGAGCCGGGGCCGATCAGCCGTCCCTCGCGCAACTCCTGGTAGGCGAGCATGGACATGGTCTCGGTGCCGCTGGCGCCCTTGGTCAGCACGAACGGCAGGTCGAAGATGCGCAGCGCGTCCAGCAGCCGGAAGATCGCGGCCAGCGCTATCGCCGGGCGCAGCAGCGGCAGCGTGACCCGCCAGAAGGTCTGCCAGCGACTCGAGCCGTCCAGGTCGGCGGCCTCGTAGACGTCGGGCGGGATGACCTGCAGTCCGGCCAGCACGAGCAGCGCCACGAACGGCGCGGTCTTCCACACGTCGGCGACGATGATCACGGTCATCGCGTAGCCGGGTTCGGCCAGCCACACGTGCTCGCCGCCGGGCAGGCCCAGGGTGTTCAGCACCCCGGTCACCAGCCCGAGGTTGGAGTCGAACATCGCCTGCCAGGTGATCGCCGAGACCACGGTCAGCACGGCGTAGGGGACCAGCAGCGTGGATCGCAGCAACCCCCGCCCGCGGAAGGCCATGTTCAGCAGCAGTGCCATCGCGACGCCGAGCACGATCTCCAGCGCCACCGACACGATCGCGAAGAACAACGTCTGGCGGAACGCCTCCCACCACTCCGGCGAGGTCAGCGCGTTCCAGTAGTTGGTCAGCCCCACGAAGTAGGACAGGTCCGCCTGCCGGACGCTGTAGACGTTCAGCGACAGCCACACCGCGTAGCCGATCGGCACTGCGGCCACCAGGAACATCACCACCAGCGCGGGCGAGACCATCCACACCGCGGTGCGCCGCTGCTGCTGGTCGATCCGGCGGCGCTGCCGGGGCGGGGTCGTCGTGGTCATCAGAAGGTCTCCTGCGCGGTCCGGATGTCCTCGGTCATCTTCCGCACGCCCGAATCGACGTCGGTCTGCCCGGAGACCACCTGGTAGACGTTGCGGTAGATGGCTCGGGACAGCTGCGCGTACACCGGTGATTTCGGGCGCGGTTTGGCGCTGAGCACCGACTGCTTGAGCTGGGTGATGAACGGCAGTTCGGCGCGCACCTGCGGGTCGTCGTAGGTCGCAGCGTGCACCGGGGCCTGTGAGTGCTCCAGCACCATGGTCTTCTGGAACTCGGCGCTGGCGGCGTAGTCGATCAGCGCCACCGCACCGGCGGGGTTGTCCGCCTTGGCGGCGACGGCGAGGTTCCAGCCGCCCAGCACCGCCGCCGGCTTGCTGTGCTCGTCGAAGGCGGGGAGCGGAGCCACCGCGGTGCCCGGCCCGGAACCGGTCTCCTTGATCTGGGTGAACGCACTCGGCCACTGGCGGAGGTATCCGGCGTTGCCGGATTCGTAGGCCCGCCGCGAGGCGTCCTCCTCGTAGGTCAGGCTCGCCCGGTCGACGGCCTTGGAGTCCAGACCGGAGGTCATCATCCGCAGCACGGCGCGGGTCTGCGGGGAGTCGACGGTGACGTTGCCGTCCTCGTCGATCACCGAACCGCCCGCGGAGTAGAGCATTTCGAGGAAGTTCACGGTCAGGCCCTCGTAGCGCTTGGCCTGCATCTCCACCTTGTGCTGCGGGTCGGTCGCGGCGTTGGCGTAGACCTGGGACCAGGTAGTCGGCGGCGGTACCCGGTCCTGGCGGTAGAACAGCAGGCCCGCGTTGGTGTAGAGCGGAACCGCCCAGTAGCGGTTGTCGTAGCGCGCAGTTTCCAATGTGGACGGTATGAGTTCGGTGCGGTGCTGCTCGACCAGGCGGCTGTGGTCCTGGACCCAGCCCTGCGCGGCCCATTCGCTGACCCAGGTCACGTCCATCAGGTAGATGTCGCAGCCGCGGGAACCGCCCTCGAGGCGCTGGATGGCCTGGGTTCGCGTCGCGTCGGTGTCCTGCCCGAGCTCGTGGTAGTGCGCGGTGACCCCGGTGTTCTTGGCGTTGAACGAATCCGTGAGCTTCGTGTAGGTCCCGTTGTCCCGGATGCCGCAGATCGTCACGTCACCGCTGGCGCCGTTGGCGCTCGCAGGATCCAGCCCGGGCGTCTGGGGCGCGTGCTCGCCGACCGGTCCGGTGGCCGGGGGACTGATGCAGCTCGTGAGGGTGATCGCTGCGGTGGTGGCTATCACGGCCCAGACCGGGGCGCGTTTCGACTGCATGGTCTCTCCGCTTCGCAGGTCCGTCGGCGGCGGCCGGACAGCACCCGGTCACCGGTCGAACTGCGGCGTGAGACGATCAAATGGTTAGCCGTGCGCCCGCGGCATGTCAAGGCATCTCTTGCAGCAGACCGCGGATTCCGTCGGCGGAGAGCACGTTTTCGATCCCGGCCACCACCGCGCCGGCGAGGCCCGCGGAGCGGCCCAGCGTGCTGTTGGCCAGCGACAGGTGGCGGGTCGCCAGCGGCAGGGCGCGGCGGTAGACGACGCTGCGGATCCCGGCGAGCAGGTCGTCGCCGACTGCGGTGATGAGGCCGCCCAGGACGATCCGCTTCGGGTTGTAGAAGTGCACCAGCATGGCCACGACCTCGCCGATCGTCGCCGCCGCAGTGCGAACCTGTCGCACTGCGGTGGCATCGCCGTCGCGCAGCAGCTGGGCCAGGTCTTCCACGTTGCGCGGTCCGCCGTCCTCGGTGCGCAGCGCGCGCAGCACGGCGTCGGCGGAGGCGACGGCCTCGACGCAGCCGACGTTGCCGCACTGGCAGACCACGTCGTCGGCGCCCGGTACCCGGATGTGCCCGATGTCGCCGGCCGCGCCGTCGGAACCGCGGTGCAGCTCGCCGCTGGCCGAGACGATGCCGCCGCCGATTCCGGTGCCGACCTTGAGGAACAGCAGGGGAGATCCCTCGACCGGCAGCGCGCGGGCCTCGCCGAGCGCCATCAGGTTGACGTCGTTGTCCACCGAGGCGGTGCAGGAGAACCGGTCAGCCATCGCATCGGCGACCGGGAAGCCGTCCCAGCCGGGCATGATCGGCGGTCGCACCGGCATGCCCAGCTTCGAATCCACCGGGCCGGGTAAGCCCATCACCAGCGCTTTCACCTTCTCTGGTGGCATCTCGGCGTCGGCGAGCAGCTTGCGCAGGTGGTCGGTGAGCACGTCCAGCGAGCGCTCCGGGCCGACGGAGATCTCCAGCTCGACCTCGCTCTCGGCGAGTACGTCCTGACCGAGGTCGGCGACCGCGAGGCGGGTGCTGTGCACGCCGACGTCGGCGGCCAGCACGACTCCGGCGCGTGGTGCGATCGCGAGCCTGTGCGCCGGACGGCCCCGACCACCGCTGCCGACCGGACCGCGTTCGACCACGACACCGGCCGTGATCAGCGCATCCAGATGACTGTGCACAGTGGACCGCGATAGGCCGGTGGTGCGCACCAGATCGCCCCTGCTCTCCGCAGCGCCCGAGGCGATCAGCCGCGCGAGACTGCTGTGCACCAGGCTGTCGTTGGCCCGTCCGGACGTCCTCGGCACCGCCAAGCGGACCGGTTCCCACCCCATCGTCGTGCTCCTGAGTCCTCGCTGATTTATGACTGAGAAGAAAATAAATGGTAGATCTTGCCGACGTAAAGGAGGAGATCTAGCTTTGACGTCGACACAATTCGGGCGTGAGACACCCGTAGCAGTCAACCGATCCGACTGAAGGAGGCTCCTCGTGAGCCCTGGACCGTCCGGTCGCGGCGTGGCCATCTTGGGCGCCGGGGTGATCGGCGAGGTGCACCGCCGTGCGGCACTGCTTGCCGGCGCTGAAGTGGTCGGCGTGCTGGCGTCCTCGGCGCAACGGTCGAACGAAGTGGCCGCGAGCTGGGGAGCGTCGGCGTACCGCGACCTCTCCGACGTGCTGGCCGACGACCGCGTCGACGTCGTGCACGTGTGCACTCCCAACGCCACCCACGCGCCGTTCGCCGAAGCCGCGTTGCGCGCGGGCAAGCACGTGATTTGCGAGAAGCCGCTGGGGATTTCGCTCGCCGAGGCCGAACGCATGGCTGCCGCGGCCCGCTCGAGCGGTCTAGTGACGGCGGTGCCGTTCGTCTACCGCTACCACCCGGTGGTGCGGGAGATCCGGGCACGCCGCCTGGCGGGTGAGTTCGGCGCGTGGAACCTGTTGCACGGCAGCTACTTGCAGGACTGGATGCTCCCGCCGGACGCCTCCAGCTGGCGCGTCGACCCGGAGCTGGGCGGTGCGTCGCGGGCGTTCGCCGACATCGGTTCGCACTGGTGCGACCTGGTCGAGTGGGTGTCGGGGGAGACGTTCAGCGACCTGCTCGCAGAGCTGAGCATCGCGATCCCGACGCGTCCGGCTTCGACTGGGCCTACGTTCGCCGGGCCCACCGAGGTTTCCGGCGACCGGGTCGAGGTGCGCACCGAGGACTCGGCCGCGCTGCTGCTGCGCACGGCCTCCGGTGTGCTGGGGTCGGCGACGATCTCGCAGGTCGCGGCCGGGCGGAAGAACCGGTTGTGGTTCGAGCTCGACGGTGCCCTGGGCAGCGCGGCGTTCGACCAGGAGGAGCCGGAGCGGATCTGGCTCGGCGGTACCGACGGAAACCGCATCCTGGTCCGCGACCCCGAACACGGATCGCCCGAGCAACGCCGGCTTTCGAAGCTCCCGGCCGGGCACGCGCAGGGCTACGCCCAGTGCTTCGAGGCGTTCGTCGCGGACACCTACGCCGCGATCGACGGAGCCAGCCCGGAAGGCCTGCCCACGTTCGAGGACGGCCTCCGCTCGGCCCGGCTGGTCGACGCCGTCCTCCGCTCAGCCCGCAACGGATCCTGGACGAAGGTGTGACCATGCAGCTCGGAATGCTCACCGCGTGCCTCCCGCAGTGGACGTTGGACCGGATCGCCAGCTGGGCCGCGCAGGTCGGCTACGAAGCGTTGGAGGTGGCGGTCTGGCCCGGCACCGGCGGCCGCGACTTCGAAGCCGCGCACCTGCCGGTCGCCGCCTTCGGCCCGCGCGAGGTCGAGGAAACCTTGGCGCTGTTCGACAAGCACGGTTTGACGTTGTCGGCGTTGGCCTACTACGAGAACCACTTGCACCCGGATCCGGTGCGGCGCGAGGAGATCCGCACCCACCTGCGGCACGCGATCGACGCCGCGCACGCGCTCGGCGTGCCTTATGTCGGCACGTTCATCGGTCGCGACTGGACGAAGTCGGTCGCCGACAACCTCGCCGAGGCCGAGCGGATCTTCCCGGAGTTGGTGGACTACGCGGGCGAGCGCGACGTGAAGCTCATCATCGAGAACTGCGTGATGGAGGGCTGGCACCCGGACGGCTACCCGGGCAACCTCGCCTACTCGCCCGAGCTGTGGGAGTGGATGTTCGACCTCGGCCTGTACCTGAACTGGGACCCCTCGCACCTGACCTGGATCGGCATCGACCCGGTGGAGACCATCGCCCCCTACATCGACCGCATCGTCCACGCCCAGGCCAAGGACGTCGAACTAGACCCGAGCGCCCGGCAGCGCTACGGCTTCCACGGCAAGGTCAACAAGGACGGAAACCCTTGGGACATGGGCTGGTGGCGCTACCGAGTCCCAGGCCTCGGCCAGGTCGACTGGACCCGCGTCGTGGACCGCCTCTACGAACACGGCTTCACCGGAACCCTCTCGGTGGAGCACGAAGACCCCGTCTGGGGCGGCACCGACGACCGAATCACCCAAGGCCTCGACATCGCCCACCGAACCCTCCGCCCCCTGATCGTCGGCTGACCCGGCATCGACGATCGATACCCGCGTTCGAGCCTCGTCGCGCGATCGGCACCGACGGAAGCCGCACCCTGGTCCGCGACCCCGACACGGATCGCTCGCTGCTAAGGCGTGTGCACGGCTCCCAGCCGAGTGCTGATCTGTGCGGCTGCCTCGCGCACCATCGGGCCGAGCGCGTCGAACCGTTCGGGCGTGATCCGAATGCTCGGCCCCGATATCGAGATCGCGCCCACCGGCTGGTGTCGAGCGTTGAGCAGCGCGGCGCCCAGCGAGTTGATCCCAGTGCTCAAACCACCGATGTTGCGGGAATATCCGTCTTCCCTGGTTCTCTCCAGCGCTTCGCGCACGAGCGCGGGATCGGTCATCGACTCGGGGGTGTCCGCCACGAGCTCGCCGTCGAGATAAGTGTCGATGAACTCGTTCGTCGATGCGGCGAGGAAGGCCAGCCCCGTCGCTGAGCTGTGCAGCCGGGCTCTGGCGCCGAGCGGCAGGAAGGCTCGAAGTGGGTGCGCGGTGTCCAACCGCTCGATGAGCACCAGGTCGTTTCGGCCTGGAGCGCACAGGTGAATCGTCTCCGTTGTCGACAACTGCAGCTCGCTCATCACTGGTAGCGCGACCTCGCGGAGGGACTCCTTGGAGTCCTTACCGCACACCGCCATCGCGTGATAGCTGATCGACCACCGCACGGGTGTGGTGTCGGAAGGCCTGATCCAGCCGACGTCTTGCAGCGTCAGCAGACATCGCTGGGTGGTGCTCTTGGGCAGCTCGGTGGCCCTCGCCACCTCCGAAAGTCCAACGGGCTGGGCCTCTGCGACCGCTTCGAGAACCCGGAATGCCGACACAACGCTGTTCGTGACAGACACTTGCGCGCCTTCCTGAGAGTGAACTAGCTTACAGCACGTGGTCCACGCTGGAGCACAGTGTGCCGCACAGTGGACCGATAGGCAAGGCCCTAGGAGGTTGAGCTCGTGGCGCAATCGATCGCTTTCGGGGTTTTCGTCCTCGCGTTCGCCGTCGCGGCGATGCGGAACGTGAACATCGGAATCGTGCTGTTCCCGGCCGCGTGCGCGGTCGGTCTCGGTTTAGCGGACATGGCCTTGGACGATGTCATCGCCGGATTCCCGCTGAGCATCCTCGTTCTGCTGGTGGGCGTGACGTACTTCTTCGGCATCGCGCACAGCAACGGCACCATCCAGTGGCTCGTCGATACAGCGCTGGCCAGAGTCGGCGACCGGGACCGCCTGCTACCGCTGACGTTCTTCGTCCTCACCGCCACGATCTCCGCCATGGGCGCGCCTTTGGGTGGCTTGGTGACCGTTCCGATCGGCATGAGCGTGGCCCACGAGCGCAAGATCGATCCGATGCTCATGGGGTTGGCGATGGGAACCGGCCTGAGCGCGGGAGCGTTCGCGCCGACGAGCTTGTTCGGCATCATCACCACCGGTACGGCCGCGGAAGCCGGCATCGCGATCAGCCCCGCGTTGTTGTTCGGTGTCGCGCTGCTGGTGAATCTCGTGTTGCTCGCGGGCGCCTACGTGCTGTTCGGCAAGGAGCGTCAGCAGGCATCGCACGAACACGAGCCGGAGCAGCGCGCCGCGCACGTCGGTCCCGCGCTGTCGCAGTACGGCCAATCCACGTTGACCGCCGACATCCGAGCTGGGGCGGACATCGTGAAGCGGTCGCGGCCCACCCTCGTGCAGCTCGTGACCTTGGCTGCCATCGGAATCCTGATCATCCTCACGATCGTCATCGCGCTGCTCGGCGGCGAGCCCGACATCGGAGTGCTGTGCTTCGGCCTCGGAGCTGGCCTGGCGTTGATGGAGCCGTCAGCAGCCAAGAAGGCGATGACACGGATCGATTGGGGCTCAGTGCTTCTCGTCGGCGGGATCATCACCTACGTCGGTGTGCTCTCCGAGATGGGTGTGTTCGATGCGCTAGGAGAACACGCGGCCCACGTGGGGGTGCCATTGCTGGCTGCGCTCCTGCTCTGCGTGGTCGCCGGGTTGGTATCGGCATTCGCATCGACCACGGGCATGCTGGCTGCTCTCGTTCCGCTGGCGCTCCCGCTGATCGCTAACGGTGGAGTTCCGGGGTGGGCTCTGATTTGTGCCATCGGGCTATGCGCATCGATCGTCGATGTGTCGCCGTTCTCGACCGTGGGAGCGAGTCTCGTGGCATCGACGGTCGACGACACCCAGCGCCCTCGAATGACCCGCTTGCTCACCTGGTGGGGCATGTCCCTGGTCGTCATCGGCCCGGTCGTGCTGACACTCTTCCTGATTCTTCCGGGAAAGGCCTTCACATGACGCGGCTGCTCGCAGATCTGCTCACCCACCCTCTGGTCGATCCGGGCCGCACTGCGGTGACCATCGATGGTGAAAGCCTCACGCGAGCGGAGTTGGTCGCCGCCGCCGGCAGTTTTGCGCAGTCACTGCCAGAGGGCAGTGGCCCGATCGCGATCCAGGCCGATCGATCACTGCGAACTGTCGTCGCCGTCGTCGGATGCATCGCAGCCGGCGTGCCGTTCGTGCCGATCGCGCCGGATGCGGGTGTCGCCGAACGTGAACACGTGCTGACCGACTCAGGGGCGACGTACTTCGTGGGTGACTCCGCACCCCCAACGTTGACCGCTCTACCTGTCGATCTCGTCGGCGCCGTCCACCCTGTCGATCCGCTACCTCGGCCGCCCGATGCCGAAACCGCCGCGATCCTCTACACGTCGGGTACTACCGGTGTCCCCAAGGGAGTGCTCATCAGCCGCTCGGCGATCGCCTCCGGGGTGGAAGCTCTGGCCGAAGCCTGGCAGTGGACCGCGGCGGACGCGGTCGCTCATGGACTTCCGCTGTTTCACGCGCACGGCCTGATCCTCGGCGTGCTCGGTTCCCTGCACATCGGTTCCCCTTTCGTGCACACGGGAAGCCCCACCCCTGCCAACTACGCATCCGTCGGAGCAACGATATTCTTCGGGGTGCCGACGATCTGGAATCGAATCGCCAACGATCCCGAGTCCGCCCGGGCTCTGCGCGATGCGCGGTTGCTGATCTCCGGCAGCGCGCCCCTGTCGGTCCAGACCTTCGAACGCATCCGTGGGCTCACCGGGCACACGCTCATCGAGCGGTACGGGATGACCGAGACGCTGATCGCTCTCAGCACGCGCGCCGATGGCGAACGCAGACCGGGCTGGGTCGGTGTTCCGTTGAGCGGCTACACCACTCGACTTCGGACTGAAACCGGCGACGTGGTGCCGGCCGACGGAGAATCCGTGGGACGACTAGAAGTTCAGGGCCCCTCCCTGTTCGACGGCTACCTCGGACGACCAACAGCAACCGACGAGTCCTGGACAGAGGACGGATGGTTCATCACAGGTGACCTCGCGGTCGTCGACGAACAGGGCTTCCACCGCATCGTCGGCCGTGAGTCGGTCGATCTGATCAAATCCGGGGGCTACCGGATCGGTGCGGGCGAAGTCGAAGAATGCCTGCGCAACGTCACCGGTGTCGGCGAAGCGGTCGTCGTCGGCGTACCTGACGACGACCTGGGCCAACGCATCGTCGCTTTCGTCATCATCGACAACCCCGGCGGCGAAGTCGCGCCGACCAGCCACTTCGGCGATCAGCTCATCGCTCACGTCGCTGACGAGCTGTCATGGCACAAGCGCCCCAGGGAGATCCGCTTCGTTGAGGAGTTTCCCCGCACCCCGCTGGGCAAGGTGCAGAAGAAGCTCCTCCTCGACGAAATCACGAGCGTGCTTTGACCGTTGCCGGGACCTGGGGCGGCGCAGCCCCGCTGAACGAGGCGATCAGGAGAGAGCGAACACGATGACTCACACTCAGCCGGTTGATCCCTACGCGCACCACCTCGGGATCGCCGTCACTGGTCACGGCGGCGGTCGTGCCGAAGCGACCGTGACGGTGTCCCCGGGCCATCTCAACCCCCACGGAACGGCACACGGGGCGTTCATCGTCACCGTGGCAGGGGCTGCGCTGGCAGCCGCGGCAAACGACGCCGAGCACAGCGGGGTGGTCAGTGCCATCCACATCGACTACCTCCGCCCCGCCTGCCTCGGAGACCACTTGATCGCTGTCGCGCGAGTGGCCGAACGGCTGCCCAAAGAGGACATCTTCGAAATCCGGGTCACCGACGACGAGGACAACATCGTCGCTCGAGTCTCGGGAAGGGCGAACCGGCGGTTTCGATCATCTGAAACTGGGGTCTGAGGCCAGGCACGCCGCCCTTCACTTGCCACCCGATCGGGGGACCGGTCGGCGTGCTCGGGGAGCCTGGGAGGCTGGCGTTGATGATGATCCGCATGGTTGACAACGGTGCGGACAGGGACGAGGGCGTTGGTGGTGCCGGGACGCGGGCCGACGAGGAGCGGCTGGCGCGGACCTGAACCGGTGGGATCTGGGTTTCCGTCGTCGTCGCGGTGGTCATGCTGGTCTTCCTGCTCGTCTTCATCGTGCAGAACTCCGACAGCGTGACCGTGCACTTCCTGTGGATGGCGGGGAACCTGCCGCTGGGTGTGGCGATGATCTTCGCGGTGCTCGCCGGCGCCCTGCTGGTCGCGCTGGTCGGCACCGCGCGAATCCTCCAGCTGCGCCGCTCCGCCAAGCACCGCGCCCGCCGGACCAAGTGAGGTCGTGAGTGCGCAGCAGTGTTCGAACACTGCTGCGCGATCCCGGCGTGCTCGTCGTCGGCGGGGATCTCATCGGCCAGGGCCCCGCGTTGACGCATGCCCTCCCCGAGGACCATGTCCGCGTGGTTC
>NZ_JBSFBZ010000078.1:0-28271 GCF_053593195.1 Saccharopolyspora sp. NPDC002376 | reverse complement strand
TTCGCGAGCGGTTCGACGCGGCTACTTTTCGCCGTGTCGCGGTTGCGGCCAGCCAGCCAGAGAGGAACCGGACACCGAAATGAAAGGCACTGCCAAGGATGTCACAAGCCGACTCGTCAGGCTACGTCTGGCGGTCGGATCCCGGTCGGTCGAACTAGCGGTGCCCACCGAGGTCCCGCTGACCGACCTGCTGCCGGCGATCCTGCGGCACGCGGGTCAGGACTTGGCCGACCAGGGGGTGGAACACGAAGGGTGGGTGCTGCAACGACTGGGGCAGCCCCCGCTGGACGAGAACCGCACGACCGCCGAAATCGGTCTCGCCGACGGCGAGACCATCTACCTCAGACCGAGGTCGACGGCCTTGCCGGAGATGGATTTCGACGATCTCGTCGACGGGATCGCGAGCCAGATGCGTTCTCGCCGGGACCGCTGGAACGACCGGTTGACGCGGTGGATGTTGTTGTCGTTCGCAGCGTTCGCACTGGCGCTGGGTTGGATGACGCTCGCTGTCGCGGAGAACCCGCTGCTGTCCACTGTGCTCGCCGGAGCCACCGCCGCCGGTCTGCTGGTGGCGGGGGGAACGCTCGCTCGGGCCAAATCCGCAACCGTCACCGGAACGGTGCTGGGTGTCGTGGGCGTCGCCTATGCCCTGCAGTGCGGGTGGTTCTTACCGGTCGCGATCTACGCCGCGGCGCCGCCCGCAATGGGTTTGGTGTGCGCGGCGGTCCTCGGAGCGTTGGTGGCGGTGCTCGCTCTGCTCAGCATCTCTGACGCGGCACTGCTGTTCGCGGGAATCCTGTTACCCGGAGCGCTGATCACCGTGGTGCTGCTGGTGAGCGCCGCCCTGTCGTGGCGCGCCGACCAAGCAGCGGCGTTCGGGCTGGCGCTCTGCGTGGTCCTCATGAGCTTCGTGCCGACCATGTCGTTCCGGTTCGCGGGGCTTTCCCTGCCAGCGCTGCCCAGCAGCGCCGACGAACTGGACGAGGACGTCGAACCGGTCCCGCACGAGACCGTGGTCGAGCGTTCGGCGGTAGCAGCGCAGTACCTGGTCGCCTTCAACATCGCGCTCACGGTGACCGAGGTGGCCCTGTTCACCCTGGTCATCTCCACGTGGCAGCTGTGGCAAGCGGTGCTGGCACTGGTCACCGCCGGGTTGTTGCTGCTGCGCGCGCGTTCGCTGGAAGGTGCCTGGTCGCGGTGGCCGGTGCTGATCGCCGGTGGTTACGGGGCCGCGGTCTTCTGGGCGTGGCTGCTGGTCGGCGCGGATCCGGTATTGCGGCTGGCCGTGCTGTTCCCGGTCTCGCTCGTGCTCGTGCTGGTGCTCCTGCTGTGCGCGCGGGCCATGCCCGGACGGCGGCCCAAGCCGTACTGGGGACGCGCGATCGACATCGTGGAGGGCTTGGTGGCGGTGGCGCTGATCCCGCTGCTGCTGGCGGTCCTCGACGTCTACCTGCTCGTGCGCGGGCTCGCCGGCTGAGGAATGTTCCCGGGCTCGCTTCGCGTAGCGGTGCGAGCTGAGTCCAACACCGCAAGCGGCTACCGCCGCTTGTGAAGCAGACCCAAGCGGTCAGCAAACTTGTCCTATCCGAACCGGTTCTGAGGCGAGCGTTCATGCGATCCCGACGTGACCAGGTCCAGGCCTACTTCTTCGTCGTGGGCAGACTGATCTCCGCGCTGCTCTCCGGGCGGCCGGACGATCCGAACCCACCCACCCGGCGATTCACGGTGAACGCGATCATCGGCTGCCTCGTCGCGGCGCTGGTGGTCGTCGTCTTCGGCATCGCCGGGGTCATCTCCCCGGGCGCGAACAACTCGTGGCGTTCGCCCGGGAGCATCATCGTGGAGAAGGAGACCGGCGCGAAGTACCTCTACCTGGCGGGGAGCCTGCGGCCGGTGCTCAACTTCGCGTCGGCTCGGCTGATCGTCAACAGCCCGCAGGCGAACGTGGTGTCGGTGTCCAGCAATTCGCTGCGGGACGTGCCGCGCGGACTTCCGCTGGGCATCCCGAACGCACCCGACTCGCTGCCCGGACCCGACGCGCTGACGCGCGCGCCGTGGTTCGTCTGCGCCGACACCAGCTACGACAAGTCGAACACGCCGTCACCGGTGACAGAGTTGCAGGTCCGCGAGATCGCGGGTGTCCCGCTGGGTCCGGATTCGGGCCTGCTGGTGTACACACCGGACGGTTCGAAGTACTTGGTGTGGCGAGGAAGCCGGTTCCGGATACCGCAGCAAGCAGTGATCGACGCGCTCGGTTACGGTGCCGTGCGTCCGCTCCCGGTGGCCTCGTCGTGGGTGCAGGCGCTGCCGAGCGGGCCGGACCTGACCGCGCCTGACGTGCCCGAGTTGGGCAAGCCGGCGCTCTCGGTGAAGGGGGAGGCCGGGCGGGTCGGGCAGGTCTACCAAGTGCACAACCCGGTCCTCGGGGACGACCGGTTCTACGTGTTGCTGCCGGACGGATTGGCGCCGTTGAGCCGCACCGGGGCGGGACTGCTGCTGGCGGACCCGGACCTCGCCGCCGCCTATCCCGGCTCGAAGCCGGGCGCGGTGGCGATCGACGCGGCGGCGGTGGGCTCGGTGCCGCGGTCCGCGCTGGCGGCGGTGCCGCCGGAACTGCCGGTGGACCCGCCGAAGATCACCCCGGTGGACCGCAACGACCGCGACGTGCCGTGCGCGCGGTTCGCCGTCGGGTCGGGGGGCGAGGTCCCGGTGGAGGTGGTCATGGTGCGGCGCGACGATGCACGCTTCTCCGGCGTGATCCGGTCGCCGCAGCCGGCGGGCGAGCTGGCCTTCCTGGTCTCGGTTCCGCCGACCTTCGGCGTGCTGGCCCGCGATCTGCCTGCCCCGGGTGCCCCGGCCGGCGCGCGCTACTTGATCACAGATCTCGGGATCAAGTACCCGTTGTCTGGGCCCGATTCGCTCGGGGCGCTCGGCTATGCGGGCGTCGACCCGCTGCCGGTGCCCAGCGAGTTGCTCGCGTTGCTGCCCGACGGCGTAGCGCTGGCGCCGGGCACCGCGACAGAGGTGCGGCCCGGGGACTGATGAGGAATCCCCCTACTGAAAAGGGCGAAGTGTCCGCAACAGCACCACCGGTGCCGTGGGGGTGCTGTCCTGAACAGGGCGATGGAGCGCCCGAATCGACGTGAAACCCATTGATGAGGCCTGAAGAACAGGAGACCGGACGAATGTCTGACCAGACCCGGTTGGTCGCGGAGCGGCTGAACGCGATCTCGACCCAGCACGACAGCACCGGCGAGGAGGTGAAGAGCGCGCGGACCTCGCTGGGCGTGGAGATCGCGACCATGGCGTCGCAGAACAAGGGGTCGATGATCCAGGCCCTCAACGACGTGCACATGGAGTGGGACCGCCAGTGCCTGACGGTGGAGAACGAGCTCCACGCGATGGCGCAGGCGATCCGCGACGCCAGCGCCAAGTACCAGACGCAGGACCAGGACATCGCAGGCCAGGTCCGCCGGAGCGGAATGGGCGCCGAGGGGACCGATATGGGCAACTTCCTCAGGTAGCCGTCGCGGACCACACCCCGAAGCACGAAAGGACGCATACCAATGGATGACGAGATCCAGTACCAGTACACGGCGCTGGGGGCAGGAGTCGAAAAGATGCGCGGGGCGACCAAAGCCCTCGCGCAGAAGATCGACGACCTGAAGAACCAGACGGGCAATCTGCTGCAGTCCTGGGATGCCCAGGCGTCGCAGACCTACAACACGAAGGCCAACAACATCAACGCCGCGTTCACCGCCATGAACGAGACGCTGGACCGGGTTTCCACCGCGGTGGACACCGGGCACCAGAACATGCGGCAGATGGACGGCAAGCTGGCCTCCAGCTTCGAGTGAGCACGCGATGACCGACAACGGTGCCATGCGGGTCGACGTCGTGGAGCTGGGCAAGGCCGCGTCGGTGGTCGCAGGTATCGCCGACGAGTGCGCCGGATACGCCGAGCTGGCCGGGGTCGCGCCCAATGCGGGGGACCTTCCGGCGGGGAAGTGGTTGCAGGACCTGCTCGCTGAACGGCGGGACGAGGTCGCCGCGCACTGCCAGCGGTTGGAACGGGTTTTCCGGGAACTCTCCGAGCGGATGGCGCGGTTCGCGACTGACGTCCAGGCGCTCGACCAGCACAACGGTTCGGCGGTGAAGTCCCTGGGCGACGGGTTGGCCGACGCGTTCGACGGTGCCGTGCGGGGCATTTCCGGCGATCCGGTAGTTCACCAAGTTTGAAACTTGTCCATTGTGGATTTTCGAAGGGAGGTGCGATGACCGGCTCGGACGACGTCCCCGGCGACGTGGACGGGGCCGTGCGGGCGCTGTCCAACGCCGATCCGCACAGCTTCTACGACGCCGCGCAGCGGTTCGACCGCACTGCCGCACGCCTGCGTTCGGCGTCCGGGCAGTTCCGCGGTCGGCTCCGGCACCTGGAGCAGGTTTGGCAGGGCCCCGGTTTCGAGATGTTCTCCCAGTCGGCTGACCAGCTGCTGAACCGGGTCGAACAGGTCGTCGAGGTGCTCGCGGAGCCGAGCTACGCCGGACTGCTCAACGAGCTCGGCGACGCGCTGGCGGAGGCCAATCGGGAGATCGGGGACGTCCGGTCGCAACAGGCCGGTGACGGCGCGGCTGCAGACCCAGAGGTCCGCGCCGAGCAGGACAGCAGGGCGCAGGACGTGCTCCGGAGGCTGGCCAACACCTACCAGAGCACGGGCCGCCGCTTCCGCGCGCCACCGGCACGTCAGGCCTCCGCGCCCGGAGGATCGGTGCACGCCACTGCGGCGGGTTTCCACGGCAGCGCCGGTGCGAGCGGATCGGACTCCGCCGACACCGGGCTGGCCGGTTCGGGAGGCGGAGTTTCCGCTACCGAGGCGAACCAGTCGTCGATGGAAGGAGGCGGCGACTCCGGGGTCACGTCGGGCGAGGTTTCGTCGGCGGACGGGCTCTCGACCATCGAGGAACCGGGTGAAAGCTCGGCCGCCTCCATCTGGAGTTCGGTGCTGCCGACCGCGGCACTGCCTGCCGCAGCGGTGCTCGGGCGGAACACGCGGAAGCGGGACGAGAAGAAGGATGGCCGGCGGAAAAGCGGCGGTGACGAGTCCGAGGAGAGCCGCAAGAGCACTGGGGAAGAGGACGACAGGAACCGCGTTTCCAGCTACCGCGCGGAGGGATCGGAGCCGGAAGGCGCGGAACGGTCAGGTCATGAAGACCGCGATGCGCGCGGCAGTGCATCGGATAGCCGGGCGCAAAATGAAAAGTCCACTTCGGACCTGCGTGCGGAATCCCGAGAGCAGCGGGAATCGGCGCGAGACGGCAACGGTCGGACGGCCGAGACGGTGCCGCCGGACCGTACCGACGCCACCACGGCTCAGCCCCCGGCAGTGCAACCCGCGAATGCGCATTCCCCGGCGGCATCTGGGTCCGCTGCGGCGGCTTTGGGAACATCGCGCTTCCTACCCGGCTCGGCGACGGCCCCGCCGCCACCGCCGCCGACCGGTCTACGCAGTGACGGGGGTTCACTGACCGCTCCGGTGAAAACCGGCTCGGGGCCCACCGGGCAACCGAGCACCGGATCCGCCTCACAGGGGGCGGGCGGCCCGCAGAGCGGGATGCCGCCGATGAACCCGCGCACGATGGGCGGCGCGGGCCAGAAGGAACAGCAGGAATCCGGCCACCAGGAACGCGAACGCAACGTCGCGGAGCACGAGGATCCGAGCACTTGGCAGGTCGGAGCCGGATCGGCGGGTGCGCTCGGTCGAGCGCACCCGGAACGAGGTAAGGAGGACACCGGATGAGCTCCGATGCGCCGCGCTCGCCGCTGGACATGAGTTCGGCGTTGCAGGCACTGGAAGAGCAGCAGGCGAAGCTGGCCGAATTCCAGCGAACGCTGGCCGAGACCACTACCCGGGTCGAGTCGCCGAACCGCATGGTCGCGATCGTGCTCGACGGCCAGGCGGAACTGCGCGAGATCAAGTTCCTCAACACCGACTACCGCACGATGGCCCCCGCCGAACTGGGCGAGATCCTGCTGCGCACCATCCAGCAGAGCCGGGCGAAGGCGGCAGAGAAGGTGCAGGAACTGATGCCCGCCGAAGCCTTCGGCGACGTCGACCTGCACGGGCTCGCCAGCGGCGAGGCGGACCTGGGCGAGATGCTCGGGCAGATCATGCGCCCAGCGCTGGAAGACCCCTTGGGTGGACTCCCCGGGCAGCGGCGAACGCAAGACGAGGCCGACGACGGTTGGGATCGCGGCAGGACTGGATGATCCCGGTCGGCCTTTCGGGCCACCGCGGGTGAGGAGCATGTCATGGCAGATGAGACCTATGTCAATGTCCCGGGCGTCAACGCCGATGCCCAGAAGCTGGCGGAGGCGGTGCGGCGTTTCCAGGGATCGCTGGGCGAGCTGAAGGCCGCGCTGCAGGCGGACGACAAGTGCTGGAGCGAGGACGAGATCGGCAAGGAGTTCGAGAAGAACTACAAGCCGGCGGCGGACAAACTGACCGAGGGGCTGGAGAAGACCGGCACGAACATGCTCCAGGTGGCTGAGAAGGTGTTGCCTGACTCCGCCCGGATGTTGCAGGAGCAGGACGACTACAACGCCCAGAACGTTCGCGCTGCCGCAGCCGATCTCTACCAGGAGTCTCCTTCGGAAACGAAGTCCTGACCGGCATTCCCCAGGTCGGCTGCGAAGAACTCGCGTGGATCGGGTTGGACCGCGGGTAGCGCATTCGGCCAACCCGATCCCCTTGCGCTTCCCGAGGTTGAAGGACCGCGATCATGCCCACAAAACTTCCCGATTGGCTGCAGGAAGCGTTCCGCATCGTCGGTGGACAGGCTTGGCCCGAAGGCGATGAGGACGGGCTCAACCGGATCGCGGATGCCTGGCAGAAGATGGCTTCGGAAATCGAAATCCTCGGAGAATTTGTGCGGGCGTCGGCTGCCGATGTTTCGCGGGACATGCGTGGGGAGTTCGCGAACGCCTACCGCAACTATGCCGAAACGAAGGGCGTGGAAAGCCTCGCCGAGCTGAAGAAGAACGCGCAGGAACGGTCGGACCAGGCGCGCAACGCGGCTGCGGATATCCAGTCGGCGAAGGTCGCCATCATCGTCCAACTGGGCTTTGTCGCGGCGGCGATCGCGACCGCGTTCATCCCGATCGTCGGTGGGGCGGTCTCGGCCGGGATCGTGGCGACGGTGCGGCTCGCGATCAGCCAGATCATCAAGAACGTCCTGTGGAACATCACCAAGCACGTCGCGACGAACATCGTGATCGGTGAGGCCATCGTCTTGGGGACCGAGGTCGGGACGCAGGGCTTTCAGCTGGCGACCGGGCAGCGCACCGAGTGGAACGATGATCGGATCAAGGGCGCGGCCATCAGCGGGGCTTTTGGTGGTGTCGGCGGTGGGCTGGCGACGTCGGCGGCGCAGGGCCTGGGGCGGGCCATGGCCCGCGGTGCGCTGGGGGAGGCGGCGAAGAAGGGGCTGGGGACCGCGGCTGGCCAGGCGGCCGGCGCGGTGGCTAATGCCGGTATGCAGGGAGCCGCTGGGTATGCGGGCGAAAAAGCGGCGGGGGCGGTGCAGGGCCACGACCAGACGAACAGCTACGCCTTCACCTCGGCCATGGCCGGTGGCTTCGGCCGTCTTGGCGGCGGCAAGTCCACGTCGCACAGGGCCCTCACCCCAGAGGAGGCCGCCGCCTCGGCAGCCGCGGTAGACAAGGCCGCCGACTCCACCTTCGTCGACACCCCGAAGACGGAGTCGCTCGGCCCGGTGACGACAGCGGCGGCGAAGGCGCTGCAGACCGAGTCCCTGGGATCGACCGACAAGAGCGGCCTCGGCAGTGCTACGTCGGAAACCGCGGCCGGACAAGGGCTTCCGGCCTACACCAAGCAAGATGCGACGCTACCCGGGTACTCAGAAACCGGCGGCGAGGGCGGCGCCGCGAACAACGCTGGGGCTGCGGCTGCGGCGACCATCGCGGCGGGTCACGCGGCGACGACGTCCCAGCAGTCGGGTGTTTCGGGCACGGCGGGACAGCACTCGGCCACCAGTTCCGGGAACGCCGCAGCCGGGCAAGCAGCGGCCAAGCAGGAACAGGGCACCACCACCGGGCAGCAGCAGGGGCCGACCACTTCGTCGGGCATGGCGACGGACAAGTCTCCTTCGGTGTCGACTGTCAGCGACGGCACTTCGCAGGCGACCAGCACCGGTGCGGGAACGCAGGCCGGAAGCCTCCAGACCACGTCGACGGGTCAGGACCACCAATCCGCCTCCGAACACGCGCAAACCCACCAAGAGCCGGCGACCACCCAGCACCAGCAGGTCGGCCAGCAGGAGGTTGTCGAGCACCAGGGGGCTGGTCAGCAGCAGGAAGTTGCAGCGCATCATGGCGCTGGCCAATCTCAGGAGGCCGGTCAGCAGGAGGTTGCTTCGTCGCACCAGGAGGCTGCTCAGGTCGGCGAGCAGCAAGAAGCTGTGCTGCATCAGGGAGCCGGTCAGGACCAGGAGGCTGGTCAGCAGCAGCCAGTGGCCACGCACCCCGAGGCCGACCAGCACCAGGAGGCTTCTGCCAAGAATCAGCAGGCGGAGTCCCAGCACGGGGTCGGCGCCGAGCACCGGGACGGTTCGCCGCAGCATCAGGTCACCAATCCGGTCGAGCAGCACAACGGGGCTGCGAAGCAGGACACCGCGTACACCACCGAACACGAGGTGGAATCGCACGCAGCCCACGGCGAATCCGATAAGTCCCAGCACGAAACAGCGGTCCACTCGACGGAAACCACGGCCGCGAAGCAGGAAACCAATGGCAACCTCGCGACGAAGCCGACGGATCAAACCAGCTCGAACACCTCCAGCGCACACTCTGAGTCCTCAACGGAGACGGCGTCCTCGCACGCCACGCAGACGCCGACCACCAGCGAGAGCACGCACAAGGCGGGCACGATCCCGTCCACCGCGCAGCACGAGACGGTCGCCCCAAGCCTGGATTCCACCCCGAAGCAGGAGACCGGCTCGACGCAGTCGGAGCACTCCTCGGAGCAGGCGAACACAACGCAGCAGACGACGCCGCCGCCGATGATGATGCCGCCGCAGACCCAGCCGACCGCGCACCACACCACCGTCGACCAGCCGCAGTCGACCGCGCAGCGAGGCCCTATCCCGACTACCTCGCCGACTCCCGTGACGCAGAGCCCCACCACGACGTCGTCCGGCGCCTCGCACGCTGCGAGCCAAGGCAATTCCCACACCCCCGCCACCGAATCGCGCCCCACCACGTCGACCACGCAAGGAAAGAGAGCCGCGGCCACCGCAGCTGCCACGACCGGCGACGCCCGCCCCCCGCAACGGCCCGAGAACAAGGCGAGCGGACCGCTGTCGGAAAGGGCCAAGGGAAAGCGGCCGATGCGGTCGACCCAGTCGTCGAGCGACAACGTCGCAGCTGGAAAGCCGAAGCCCGGACCTGCAGGAACCGACGCGACTTCGCGCTCCGGTGTCTCGGACCAGGCGAAGCAGAAAGCGCACGAGCTCGCGCGGAAGAAGAACCTGCACTACGGAGGGTTGGATCGGCAGAAGATCGCAGAGCACGAGCGGAACCTCGACGAGCTGGCAGCTCTGTACGAACACGGCGATGGGAAAGCCGCGGAGGAGTTCGTGAATGAGCTGCGCGGCCCGAAGGACAATCCGAACCCGCTGTACAAGGACTGGGCGACGAAGGGCCGTCTCTACGGCGGGGCGCCGGGCGGGCAGCAGCAGTCGCATCTGCACAAGGGCGTGCCGCCAGTGCTGGAAGAGGCCGGCTCGTCGGGTTCGCACGACACGACGGAAACCCTGGTTTCCGGCAGCCAAGCCGGGCCGTCGAACCCCGTAACGCGGTCCACTTCGGATACGGCCCACCAGCCCGACCACGTCACCATCGAGATGGGTTCGGGCGACATCGAGCTGCAGGAGCTCCACCACGACGCCCCGCCCCCGGCCAGTCCCACGACGCAGCACAAGCAGGATCTAGTGGCGACCAACCTGGTCAAGGCAACCGATGTCGACGGGACGAAGTTGCGCGCCGATCTGGCCGGCGCCATGACCGAGCTCGGCATCGATGAGTCGGTCCAGAACGGGTTCCAGGCGGCTTTCTCGGACGTGCAGCTGAAGGACGACTTCACCACGCTGTCCGAGGAAGGCGTGACCAAGTCGATCGGGCACGGCGCGGGCTCCGTCGAGGTCACCGTGCGCACCCGCCTGGTCGGCGATGAGTCGCCCGTGGCCGGGCCGGTGATCGACGAGCCGAAGCACAAGGTGGAGAACGCCTCCGGTGACTACGGCAAGACGTCCGACGAGAACGCCTCGACGGTGCGGCGCGAGAAGGGTGCCGAGCTCACCGGCATGTTCGGGCTAGGCACCACGATCCCGATGGGCAGCGCGGTAGAGGCGAATGCAACCGTCAAGGCGTCCGCGGTGCCGGGGTGGAAGTTCGGCACCGAATCGGAGCTCCAGCACTCCTCGAAGGTCGAACTGCCCGGCGCCACCGGTTCGACCCGTCACGACCTGTGGCACGAGATCACCGTCACCCGTCACGACGGTGCTTCCGCCACGCGGCACGGCACGCAGGAGTCCGGGATCGAAGTGACGATTCCCGCAACGCTGCAATCGGGAACGGACACCATTCCGGTCACCGACACGCGGGTACCCCACCCGCAGCAAATGTACTCCGCGCACCTGCGCGGCGACAACGGGCTCTTCGACAAGATCACCAAGACGCTGCCCGCCAACCAACCGCTGCGGCTTGAGCTCGATGCTGTCGGTTCGACGGCTCGCGGGCAGCTCCGCGAGATGGTGAGTGGCTCCGACCTGTCGTTGCGGGCGGGCGACCTGCTCGGCGGCCGCGAGATCACCAAGACGCTGGAGTACCAGCACCACGGTCGAACGCGCACCGCCACCGTCCACATCGGAACTTCGGTGCACTCGCCGACGCTCATCCACGAGCAGGATGCAACCGTCACCGACAGCGGCGGTGCGAAGACCGAGCACGCCGCATCGGAGCTGACCAAGCAGAGCACCGACGTCCGGTTCGGTGGCGGCGGTCTGGTCGCAATACCCCGCCCGCAGGACGCGAGCTTCGCGGCCGGTGCCCGCGGCGACGTGAATGTCCAGGCCAAGGTTGGCGGTGCCGGCAGCGACGAGCACACCATGAAGAACACCACGGGCTCCGCACTTGAGTCTGAGCACACCAGCACCGGACAGTTGCGGGCCTACCGGACGACGCTGGACTACGACGTCCGCATCGTCTTCGACGACGGCAACAGCATCGATGTCGAACCGCACCACGTCGAAGCTGGCGCGACCGTGTGGATGAGCCCCGAGGCCGCTGTCAGCAATGGTTGGGATTCCGCGTCGCAGCAACTCGAATCATCCGGCAGCACACCCGTGCAGTCCGACACGGCCACCCCGCTGAGCGGCATTTCCCCGTTGAGCGTGCTCGGCGGCAAGGTCGAGTTCGGCGGCGTCGACCGGGTCGCCACCGAACTCCACCAGATCCTCGACGGTGACGTGCTGCCGCCGCACCACGGGGCGGGCCACCAGGCCCCGCACGTCAGCAAGAACGTCGATCGGATCAACACGCTGATCACGCCGGATTCGTTCGCCGCGCACGCTGCCGAGCTCGTCGGCGACGGGTGGTCCTTCCTGATGCCGCGCGATACCCACGTCGGCACCTCCACCGGCACTGAACACGTTTGGGTCAAGATCCGCGCCACTCCCGGGCGCTACGAGGCGACACCGGTGGCGGTGCCGGGGGACGGTGAGCTGAAGGGCACGCTGACGGCATCCTCGCACGACGAGCACACCACCAAGACCAAGGGCAACTGGATCGCCACCGGTGGTTTCGGTGGCGTGATCCCCACCGACCCGAACTTCCCGCTGCGCACTGCGCAGTTCTCCGGTAGCTACACCAGGAAGATCGGCGACTTCGAGCGGACCGTGACGGTGACCGCCGGGCACCAGAGCGCCTCCTCGTGGAAGACCGGCACGCACTACCAGAACACCCAGCGGATCCACTACACCATCGATGTGTTCGGGCCGAACGGGAGCATCGGCGAGCGCTCCTTCTCGGCCGACGCCACCGCCGAAGTCCCCGCCGGATCGCACCCGGTGGGCGGGCAGGCCGGGGAGACCCCACCGGCGTCGACAGCGGAGTTCCGCGACCATCGCAGCTCCACCCCGAGCCGGCCCGGTGGCTGGAAGCAAGCCAAGCTGCCCGATGACTACGCCGTGCACAGCCTCAACCTGCCGCACGGCATGGGCGAGAAGCTCATGCTCGAAATCAAGGCGTACGACGGCCTCGGCGATGACGCGGCGGCCAGCAACCCGCTCGGGCACCTGGGAAAGGACGGCGTGATCGCGGCCAACCGGGTGCACAACTTCGCCGGTCCGACCGAGATCGGGGCGAACCTCGACCGCGCGGTCACCGGAACCTACCACGCGCAGGTCGAGCGATACCGCCAGGGCGAGCTGCTCACCGGGTACTCCGACAGCCTCGGCGAAGCCGCGATGCACCTGTCCCTGAGCAACCCCAAGGTGATCGACCACGCCGAATCCCTCGGTCTCGAACTCACCACGAAGAGCAAGGGCTCTACCGGGCACGGCGAGATCACCAAGGCATCGTCGGAAACGTCGCTCGACGGTCGGACCAACGCGCGCCTCAACCAGCAGGGCACGATGGTGCCGCAGGGTACGCACACCACGACCGACGAGTCCGGGTCGGGAACCACGCACACCCATGAGAACGAGAGCTCCCAGAAACGCGCCTACAAGGGACCGGGTTACCTCGTCTCCTTCGACGCCAGCCTCGTCCTCAGCGGACGAAACACCGAACACCTTGTCATCCCCGTCGGGGACATCTACAGCAAGTCGGAGTGGACGCACTCCCAGGTGGACACCCACGACGCCGTCCTGCTGTGGGTTCCGGCCGGCCAGATCCACCAGATCGCCGGGCCGAGCGACATCGAGTGGCACGTCGACCACCCCCACGACGAAGCGACCACGCACTACGAGGGCGGGCAGTTCGCGGAGCCGGACCACGCGAAGCTGGCCGACGGCTGGGTGAACGTGCGCCCCGAGGTCACCCACAACCTCTTGTCGCACCTGGAAGACGCGCTCGGTTCGGTCACCCGCGACCAACTCCCCGACAGCGTCTGCGCGAGCTACGTGAAGTGGCTCTACCACTCGGTCACCCACATGGCGTCCTCGGCGTATTCCTGGCTCATGGACCCGAGCGCGGGCCGGCTCGACGCGATGGTGCACTCGAGGCTGTTCCCCGCGCTCGCGCCGTCGGGGTTGGGCGCCCTGTACTCCGACATCGTCGGCGGCGGGATCCGGACCACCTACCACTACGACGGGCCGCTCGGTCGCACCGACATCACGATCACGGTCAAGGGCACCGAGAAGCCCGGCAGGGTCGAGGCGGTCTCGGACAAGTGGACGCTGAGCGAGGAGTCCAAGACCACCAGCAAGCTCGCCGAGCAGCACATGACCGCCACGACGCACACCGTGCAGGGGCAGGCCGTCTTCAGCGTCTTCCCTGAGGGGCAGATCCAGAAGAACCCCGGCACCGCTGGGGCTGGTGAAGGCAGCCACAAGTCGCAGAACACCATCGAAGACACGAAGAGCATCGAGACCACTTACAAGAGCGAGCACACCGGGCGCACTGTGGCGTTCGTGCATGACCTCGATCTGACGATCTCGATCGAGAAGACGTCGGGCTGGGGGCGGCTGCCGCAGAGCCTGTCGTTCGGCGTGCTGGACCGGTTCTTCCCGGCCACCACTTCCGAACCGGTCAACGTGCACGCCAGCATCAAGGACGCGGTGCGCCGCCTCGTCCCGGAGGCGGACGCCCAACCTCTCGAACAGCTCCAGAACTCCGCGACGTCCGGAGTGGACTGGACGGCTCCGAAGCACGAACTCCCGGAGGGCAGTCGCGGGACCGTGCGGGTGGACCGCGTTCGCTCGGAAATCGACTCATTGCTCGACGGCGGGCTGAACGCGGTAACCGAGGGCAGGCCCGCGCCGTCGCTGCCGGCCGGGGCGACGGGAACGCGGCATCTGATCTCGGCGATGACCACCCAGAGCGCCCTGTCGTCGCAGTTCAAATCGGCGATGGGTGAACACGGCTACCGGATCGGGGGCCTCGACGAGGACCGTTACTTCGAGGCCGGCACGCTTAACCACGGGCCGATTAAGTCGTTGACCCTGAATGCGGAACTGCGCAATCCGCGAGTTACTGCCGTTTCCGTCGAGGGCACCTCGTTCGAGGGCAAGCAGACCGGCAGCGAGACGCTGAAGGTCACCCACGAGAAGACGCTTGCTGGCGGCACATCCGCCCGCGCCGGTCTCGGCGGGCTGCTGTGGAACTCCAATCCGAGTGGTCCCGGGCCCGGGCAGATCGGGCGCCTGGCAAGCGAGGTCTCGATCAAGGGCCCGGCCGCGGAGAAGGTGGTCACCGACACCAGCGAGGTCGGCGGCAAGACCTTCGAGCAGGAGCATTCCTCGTCGGGCAAGACCTACCTGGTCAGCAGCGACGTGAGCTGGTCGATCACCCCCGAGTACCGCGGCACCAACGTGCCTGGGCACTGGAACGAGCCGCGGGTGGTGCGCGAGCCAGGCGGCGCGGTGTTCCGAACCGACGAAGCGGGACTCCGCTTGTTGGGCCTCGAACCACCGGACGACCAGCCGCATTCCCCGGCGCATGAGGAAACCACGCCCGAGGACCACAGCGGCACCGAGCAGGTGCCGGTGGAGCAGGAGGATCTGGTTGCTGAGTCCACGGCGCATCAGCAGCAGCATGCTGCGGAATCCTCCAGCGCAGCGGTGAAGTCGGAGTCGATGAGCGACTTCCTCGCACCGAAGCGTGAGAGCGGTGGATCTACCGGCGGGCACGGCCCGGAACAGCCGATGTCGGACAAGCGTCGGGGGAAGTTGCCGTCGAACCAGGTGTACGGGGGCGACGGGCACGGGGTCGACGATGGTGCGGCCAGCGGATCCGAGGGCCACGGAAGCGAGTCGTCGCAGCACTCGGAACACGAAGACGCGGCGCACTCCACGGACTCCGGCCTCGATCACGAATCGCAGCAACAAGTGGATCAGAAGCCGGACCTCGATGCTGATGGTTCGGAGCCGTCGGATGTGCAGTCGGTGCCGGAGTCGCAGCACCAGGGCGTGAACTGGGACTTGATCGTCGACGAAGACCGCGAGCGCGAATTCGTGCTGACGGAACCGGGCACGCCCCTCTGGCGTGCGCTGAACGACGATCCCGCGGAGGTCCTGCAGCACGGCCTGCGTCCGAAGGACATCAACGACATCCGTTCCCTGGAGTTCCACGTCACGACGACCGGCCTTGATCAGTTCGTGGCGACGACCAACGACCCCAACTACCGGCACAACCAGCGGCGGTACACCTACGAGATCGTTTCGTCGGAGCCGGGAATCGACGTTCTCGCAACGTTCAAGAAATGGGGGCTGCGGCACCCGTACCCGTGGGAGCGGGAGATCGCCTTCCCCGGCGTGATCCCGGTGAAGGACATCACGAAGATCGTCGACAACGAAACCGGTGAGGTGATCTACCGTGCACCGGAACCGTCGGTCGATGTTGAACAGCCGAACCTGGACTCCCAGAACGACGGAGCCAAGAAGTCTGTTGTGGACGATGCTCAGTCCTCGGTGGACCATTCAGATTCGGTGAAGCTCGCCGACGAGGACACGGATGCCCAGATCGGGAACGTGGTCGACGCGGAAGCTCAGACGATCGTCGAATCCGCGGTCCGGGCGTACGTCGACGAGCTTCCTCGCGCGGATGCCGTTTACATGGTCGACCACTCCCAGCTGCCGCAGTGGGTGAGCCGCCTCGCCGACGCCCTGGGCAGGGGAGATCAGGCCGCGGCCGACGGAATCAGGCGCGAACTCCACGACTCACTGCGCGGTCGCCGCGCGGCGGCTACCACGCAGCAGCACGAGAACGGTGTCTCCGGTCTGCGCGGCGGCGCTCCGGCCCACGTTCCCGGCGGAGCCGGGCCGTCGGGCTCCCAGAACACTGCGACGACCGAAGCCGGTAGCGGTTCCGGGGCGGGTATCGAATCGAGCTCGGACGCAGCGTTCGGCGCGATGGAGCACACGGAGACCGTTCCCGGTACCGACCACACCATGACTACCCCGCTGGACGGTAGCCGTGCGGGGGAGTACGTGCTGCGAGACGGTAGCGGCAACGTGCTGGAGCAGCGGTTCAACCTGTTCGACCAGGGTGAAAACATCGGGTTCGTCGTCGTGGACCACCGGGGTGAGCAGCCAGCGGCGCACTTCTTCGCAGAGGAGGATGGCGATCCGTTCGAGCTGGAGTACTCCGAGAAGGCCGACGGGGCGACGCACATCTTCCGGCTGACAGACCTCGACACCGGTGATTTCCACGAATACGACCAGCAGACCGGCGCTGTGGTTCGCCAGTCCTTCGGAATCGGTGGGCAGGACCGGTTCGGCCGGGTGTGGCACGAGATCGGCACCGGCCGCGTCCTGGTCACCGATGGTGTCGGGCGGGCGCACTTCGGTTCGGCTGCGCACGACGACAAGGGACTCCTGCACATCACGCTCCCCGACGGGACCTTCGTGGTCGATCCCACCGACGGCGCGGTGGTGAAGAAGCACGTGAATCCGGCCGTGTACCTCGGCCATATCCACGAAGTCCCGACACCCCATGAGGCCTTTGACCACGACGTTGATTACGCTCCGGCGGTGCGTTGGCTGGACGGGGAAACCGACGACGACGGCCGGTTGAAGCAACTCAGCGAGGACAGGCGCTGGTGGCGGCTGCTCGACTCCGAGGGGAACGTGACCATCACCCAAGCGGTTCGGCCCGGTGAGCAGTCTCAGCTGGTCGGCAAGCTCACCCGCGAGGTCAAAGCGTGGCGGGCCGATGGCACGCCGCTGGTCGTCGATCCGCGCTACCAATGGTACCGGGTAGACCTCGATTCCACGGAGCAACCAAGGGGTGTGTGGCTGGGCCACACGGACGTCGGTGAGGTCATCCCGGTCGAGGCGCACGAGCCTGCCGCGAATCCTGATTTCGACCCGCTCAAGGCGGCGGTGCACAGGCCCACCGGCTTGAGCTGGATGATCCCGGCGCCGCTATGGAGGGTTGATACGGATCTGCTGCACCGCTTTGATTCGAGGCCGGTCGAGGAGGTCTTCGAGCCCGGGTTCGAGCCGCGGGATCCGAGCGCCGACCTTGACCTGGTCACGTTCAGCCACTACCAGAACGTCGAATCGATGTACGTCAGCACGACCCGGTCACCGGGCATGCCAGACGACGGGCTGATGCGCTATGAAGTCGACGCCCCGGGTGGGGTGGATGTCAATCGCACCCTCGGCCCCGCTGGTAGATATCCAGCAGAGCGGGAGATCCTCTTCCCAGGTGGGGTCAAGCGTCAGTACATCATGGGTGCGGAGGACCCGGGCGAACCGGATTGGTATCTGATCAACCAACATTACGACCCGCTTCTAACGGCCACACCGGGCAAAGCGTCCGATGTGGATTCTTTGAGTGGACTTACCCGGGATCTCACGCTCGGGGACGAGGAATCACGTCCATCGACGGGGATTGAGGCGTGGGAGCAGTATGTTCGGGCTCGTGCCGAGGTAGATCGGTGGACTAAAGATTCAGCCTGGCAGGAGGTCGGCGAGTCCAGCTCGGGTTCGGTCGCCAAGCAGCGGGCGCAGCAGGAACTGGACGCGGCGCGAGCCAGGTTGCACGAGGCCGAGCAGAACCTGCGCTCGATGGGCGTCGAGCACCCGGACGCAACGCTGGCTGAGCAGCGGGCGCGGCAGGCCGAGGAACGGGCAGGCAGAGATGCGGCCGGTCATCCGGGCGGTGGCGCGAGCTGGTTGACCCCGGACCAACGCTTCCACGTGCAGACCGATGAGAACACCGGGACGACGCTGACCACTACCCTGCACGGTCGTCAGGCTGGAGAGTTCGCGCTGCGCGATGCGGATGGCGTGGTAGTCCAGCAGCGGATGAACCTGCTGGGCTCCAGCCAGGAGTCGTTGGGGCACGTGATGCTCGACCGGCGCCCCGGCATGAACGAGGCGACACACTACCTGCCGGACGGTACGACGCGGTCGATGAGGTGGGAACCGGTGTCGGAGAGGGAATTCCAGCTCGTCGAACCGAGTTCGGGGGACTACCTGCGGTTCGATGCGCCGACGCGGACGCTGGTGGAACAGCGGTCGGGGACATTCGTGAGTGGGTTCGTTGAGACGTCGACCGGGCTGGACGTGTCGTTGGATGTGTTGCCGGAGTCGGCGTTCGGGTGGGTTTCCTGGCAGGAGCCGTCGACGTTGCTGGATCAGTGGGTGGTGCGTACCAGTGCCGATGGGTCGCTGACGGAGCTGTTGCATCGTGATGGCATGTATTGGGTGGAGTCTTCGGATTCTGGCGCGGTGCTGGCTACGGGGGTGCACGACGGGGTCTTGACCGGCCAGCTGTTGGGGCAGGTCGAGAGCTCGTTGCCGACTGTCCCGGACCTCGCTTGGCAGCAAGATGTGGTGCCGGTGGCTGAACCCAGCGTGCCGGTGGCTGAACCCGGCGTGCCGGTGGTTCATGGTGGATCGGGTGGCTCTGGGGCACTCCGGGATTGGGTGAGGAGTGCGAATTGGGGGGACTTGGCCCAGGAGTTGAAGAGCTCGGAGGAAATCCGCACCGATGTGCTGGGTGATCCGGCGGCGCGTCGTGAGCTGGCTGAGCAGTTGAAGAAGGCCTACGAGTCCAGCGTGAAGACGGTCGAGAAGAAGTTCGCTTCCCAGAAGAAGCTTGCTGACGCAACCGGTTACAGCGAAGGCAAGGTCGTCAGCTTGCTCAAGGAAGCCGGCACCGCGATGCGTGCGCCTTCGGGGCGCCAGGCCCCCCGACCAGTGGCTGGCTTGGCTGAGTGGGTGAAGACTACAAGTTGGGTGGACTTCGTCCAGGAGTTGAAGAGCTCGGAGGAAATCCGCACCGATGTGCTGGGTGATCCGGCGGCGCGTCGTGAGCTGGCTGAGCAGTTGAAGAAGGCCTACGAGTCCAGCGTGAAGACGGTCGAGAAGAAGTTCGCTTCCCCGCAGAAGCTTGCTGACGCGACCGGTTACAGCCATGGCCTGGTCTTGGACTTGCTCAAGGAAGTCGACACCTCGATGCGTCGGAGTACCCGGCCGAGGCCTGAGTTGGCTGAGTGGGTGAAGACTACGAACTGGGAAGACTTAGGCCAGAAGTTGAAAAACTCGGACCGCCTCCGGCGCTCTGTCACGAGTGATCCGAGGGCGCATCGCGAGCTGGTCAACCACGTGAAGAAGGCCAAGGAGTCCGACAGCAGGCTGACCACGCGGAAGCTCGCTGCGGAAATCGGTTGCAGCCGGGAAACTGCGCGCAAGTTGCTTGGCGAAGCAAGGAAGCGTTCGCAGGAGGGCGTGGCCGACCAGTAGTCTGGGGACGCCCACGAGCCCATCGCGAGTGGGAACAACCTTCCGGCGCAGGCTTCGCGTCTGGAGATCGGTGGGTTTGATGCCCAGTGGCGGGAGATCCTTCATGGGGTGTTCGGCCGTGAGGTGATGCCTGAGGCGTACGGGGCGTGGCAGGAATACGCGGGAACTCGCGCGGAGCGCGATTGGCGAGAGGCGACGCTGGATCAGTCTGCTGCGGGTGGTTTGCGGAGTTCGCCGGAGGTGCTTCGGCATGTCGAGGAGGCCGAGGCGCAGCTGGTGGGTGCGCGGGCGAGGTTGGGCAGCGCCGAGGCCAGGCTCAGGGAGTTCGGGGTCAACGATCCGGACGTGTTGTACGACTGGTATTGGCGGGAACGTGCCGAGTACTTCGCCATGCGGGGCGGTGCTCCAGGAGGCCGCTCGGGCTAGGTGAGCCAGGCGTGGACGGGATCCACGGTGTTCTTTCCGGGCTGGCGGCTCATGCGGATCTTCCGCCGAGCGACGCCGAGCCGCGTCGATGCTGGTGACCACGGCACCCGCGCACCGGCACCGGGTGCGGGTCGCGGGTTGGCGGGAGGCCAACGCCGCGGAGCTGGCGGGGATGCTGCCGGCGGAAGGTGTTGACGTGCTGATCAACCCTGGCGCGCCCGCGTCCATGCGCATCCTCGCGGCTGCGCTCCGGAAAGCCGTGGCCTGAGGCGTCCCAATATTGGTTACTTGAGCACACCGAGGTCACCGCCGCGGAGATTGACCGGATGCGCGGAATCGTCCGTACCGCACGGCAGCTCGAGCCGGGCCGTGGCGGTGATCTGGGGTGGCTGATCTCGATGCACTGGTTCGGCAGGTCTTCGGCCTGGCCGACGACACCGAGGTCCGCCTGGGGGAACGGCGCCAACTGATCGACCTCGTTCCACACGCCAAGCGGAGCGGCCGCCCGGTGACGCTATCGGACCTGATCGACGCTCGCGCTGCGCAGCAGTGACCGGCCCCCGCCACCACCCCAACCGGTCCCGAACGAGATCACGTTCTGATGGCCCGCCCGGACTCGACTGGCCGGCCCTTGGCGGGTGACGATTCCGCGCTCCTACTTGCAGGTCTTACACGAAACCCGGGGTAGGTTTCCGCAGGTCGGCCAACCAGTCTGCACCCGCTAGGCAGTGAGGAGGCCCCGGACAGCAAGATCCGGGGCCATGCTTTTGAATTAGCAGGTCGCCGCCGTCGCGGCACGACAATGTTCAGCGCAGGGTCCGGTAGAAGGCGATGTGGCGTTCGGCTGCTTCGCGCCAGGTGTGGCGGGCGGCGAGCTCGCACCCGCGAGCCCGTTTCCTCGGGTTGTCGGTGGTTAGGGCGGCACTGAGTTCGGTGGCCAAGGAGTGCGGGTTGTCGCCGAAATGCGCTGCGGTGTCGAAGACTTCGCGCAGGACTGGTAGGTCGCGGACGACCAGGGGGACGCCGGCGGCGAGGGCTTCCATCGCGGCGAGCCCGAATCCTTCTTTGATGGAGGGGAATGCGAACGCTTCGGCTGCGGCGACCAGGGGTGGAAGGTCGTGGTCCGGGAGGGTGCCGAGCAGGATCGGTTCGACGCCCAGTTCCGCGGCCCGGGTCTCCCAGCGGGTGCGGTAGTCGCGGTAGTCGAAGAGGGTTTCGCCGCCGGCGATGACGAGGTTGACGTCTGGGTGCTGGTCGCGCAGTAGTGCGTATGCCTCCAGCAGATCGATCGAGCCCTTGCGGGGTTCGATGCCGCCGACGGTGAGGATGTAGCGGCCGAGCTGATCCTTCCAGCGTGCTCGGGCTTCGGGGTCGGTCGTCGCGAACCGTTGGTAGGCGACCCCGTTGGGGATGACGGTGGCTTTGATGCCCCAGCCGTCGGCGAGTTCGTCGGCGACCGACCGCGAGACGCAGATGTGGGTGTGCGGGGTGACGATGGCCCGCTCGTGGCAGGCGGCCAGTTCCGGGGTGGTGAAGTGGTCGATGTGGTGGACGGTGCGCACGCACCGCCCGACGGCGTTGGCGCTGATGCAGTCCTGGGCGTGCACGACGTCGTACTCGGTCGGTTGGAAGGCCGCGCGCAGCACGTCGATGGATCGCAGGACGCGTTCGCCGACGGTTTCCTGCGCGGGGCCGTCGGGGAACGGCACGATTTGCAGCTTCACCGCCGGGTCGACGGGGCGGTAGAAACCCGTGTCGCCGCCGCGGGCCAGCGTCCACACCGTCACGTCCTCGCCGGCAGCGGCCAGTGCTTCGGCGAGAGCCAGCGTGTGCACGACGCCGCCGCGCGGTTTGGTCGAGTAGCTCAGCAGGGCGATCTTCACGCGTTCCCCTATCGATAGGCGGACGGTCGGCGTTGAACGGTGGTCACGCGTTGATCGCTCCTGCGCTGTGCAGGTAGGCATCCGGGCGCCGGTCGCGGAGGTGTCCCATGAACCGCCGGGCGGTCTCCAGCGAACCGGCCACGTCGAGTTCGGCGACGGCCATGCCTGGCGAGACCCCGGTATCGGCGAGAACCTCGCCGCCGGGCTCGACGACCTTGGCGCTGCCCACGAAGCGCAGCGAGCCGAATGAGCCCGCCTGGTTGGCGGAGACCCACACGATTTGGTTCTCCAGGGCCCGGGCCCGGTCGAAGAGGTCGAAGCGGCGCTTCCAGCGGTCCTGCGCCAGATCGGCCGCAGCGTTCGTGCGCGACCCGGGCCAGGCCGAGATGCAGACGCCGATCTCGGCACCGTCCAGGGCCAGCGTCCGCGCCGCTTCGGGGAAGGCCTTGTCGTAGCAGATGAGCATGCCGATCCGGCCTACCGGCGTGTCGAAGGCGTGGAAGCCGTCGCCGGACGAGTAGCTGGCGTCCTCGCTCAACGGCTGGTGCACCTTGCGATGGTTTCCCAGCACGCCGTCACCGTTGACGCACACCGCGCTGTTGTAGCGGCGCCCGTCCGCACCGGCCTCGCAGTAGCCCGTGATCACGGTCATCTCTCCGGCAAGGCCCGCGAGGCGCCGGATCTCGGGTCCGTCCACGTCGAGCGGGGGAGGCCCCGGGTCCTCCGCAGCTCCGGTGCCGTCGAGACTGAGTAAGTAGCCGCCCAGGCATGCCTCGGGCAGCGCTAGGAGCTGTACGCCGTCGGCGTCCGCATGCTTGATCAACTGCTCGATGTGGAGGAAGTCCTCCTCCAGGTCGCGTCCGAATCGGGCCGAGACGGCGGCCATTCGTAGCGTGTTCACGCGTTCCCCAATCCCGTCACTGGGCCGGTGACCACTTGTGTGATCTCCCCGTCGGGCCAGCGCAGCCCGACGCCTGCTCCTACCGTCAGCTCGCCGCAGACCGCACCGACCGCCGGGCCTGCGGGCAGGCCCGGTGCGCCCGGTCGGTCGGTGGTGAGCATCGCGAAGCCGGGGAAGCAGGTCAGCCAGTCGCCGGCGGATGCCTCGCACGGGCGCGGGACGGCCGAGACGTCCAGCACTGCGCCGCAGCCGCTTGCCTCCGCGAGCATGCCGAGCGTGCCGACGATCCCGGCCATCGAGACGTCCTTGGCCGCAGCGGGTCGGGCGGCGCCGATGGCACCGAGCATCGCAGCCAGCTCGGCGGGACTGCGCCGGGTGGTCGAGTCCCACTGCTTTCCGGGGTAGCCCGGTCGCCAGGCTCCGCCGAGGTCGGCGGTGAGCCGCACCTCGTGGCCGGGGCGCCCGCCACCGCCGGGCACCGGGTGGGCGGTGCGGCCGAGTGCGGTCACCGACAGCGAGGCGGGCACGCCGATCTGCGTGTGTCCACCGAGGACCGGGATCCGCCCGTACGCTTGCGCGGCATTCCTGAGCCCGGTGAGGACCCGATCCGCGTGCGAGCTGTCCCGGGCTGCGAGTGCATCCAGCAGCCCGACGGGTGTGGCACCCATCGCGGCGAGGTCGTTGAGGTTGACCAGCACCGAGCACCAACCGGCCCATTCCGGGTCGCGTTCCACCATGGACGGCACGATGGCATCGCTGGCGGCGACGAGGTCGCTGCCGGGCACCGGTGCGCCGTCGTCGCCGGTGAACCCCGGCCCGCCGAGCGCGCCGGTCCCGGCGTCGACTGCCAGTCCCGCCAGCAGCGGGCCCAGCGGTGCCTTGGTCGCTGATGTCTGGGCCCCGATCCGGTCGATCGGCCACCGCATCAGCACGTGGGGTGCGCCGGCCTCGACGACGTCGCGGACCCGTCGCCAGCCGAGGCCGGCGAACAGCCGCTCGTTGCGCGGCTGCACCGTCGCCTCGAAGCGGAGCGCGCCTTCGGCCTCGGCCCGGGCACAGGCCGCCCGCACCAGCGCCGGGCCGACCCCACCGAGCCGGCGGGAATTCCGTGCCACGACCAGCCGACCGCCGCGCCACCAGCCGATGTCCGGGCCTCCGTCGACCGGGCCGAGCCGCACGCCGCCGACCACCGCGCCGGTGCGGTCCCTGGCCACGAGCACCACGGTGCGAGCATCAGCATCCCGATCGTCGAAGTCGCTGGTCGCGAAAAGCCGTTGTTCTCCGACGAAAACATCGCTGCGCAGCGCGCGGTACGCCGCCACCGCCGCCGGGCCGTCAGCCTGCTCGATGCGGAACGGCGTCTGCCGAGCCAGGGTCGCGCGATCACCGAGCAGCGAGAGGATGTCCGGAGCCGGTGGTGGGGACCCGGTCCCCGTCAGAGTGAGTACGTCGTCGAACGCCATCCGGGATCACCCGCCCGCCGAGCGCAGCACCGAGCAGGCCCCGCAGGCAGCGCAACCCGCTTTCTGATCTGCGCCGGACATGTCGGCGCGCCGCAACCGCTCCGCGACCGCTTCGGTGACGTAGCGCAGCACCTCCGTGCTCGGCGCGCCGATGCCGTCTCGGGCTGCGAGGGTGCCGCGCATGGGTCGGAAGGGCACCACGAACGGGTACACGCCGCGCTCGATCAGCGCCGCCGCACCGTCGATCAGTTCGTCGGGGTTCTCGCCCAGCCCGACCAGTAGGTAGGTGGAGACGCGGTTGCGGCCGAAGACTCGCACCGCCTCGTCCCACGCAGCCTCGTACTCGGCCAGGGGGACGGTCGATTTGCCGGGCATCCAGCGGCGTCGCACGTCCTCGTCGAGCGCCTCGACGTGGATGCCGATGGAGGTTGCTCCCGCGTCATGCAGGTCGCGGATCCAGCGCAGGTCGCCCGGCGGCTCGCACTGCACCTGGATCGGCAGTCCGGGAACCGCTTCGAGCACGGCGCGCACGGAGCGCACCAAGTTGCGGGCGCCGCGGTCGGGCCCGGCGGTCGTGCCAGTGGTCATCACCATCTGCCGCACCCCGTCGAGCCGCACGGCTGTTTCGGCGACTTCGGCCAGCTGGGCCGGTGTCTTGGCCGCGACGGTGGCGCCGGAGCGCAGGGATTCCTCGATGGTGCAGAAGCGGCACCGGTCGGATTCGCCGTAGCGGATGCACGTCTGGACCACCGTGGTGGCCAGCACGTCGGCGCCGTGCAGCCGGGCTATCTGCTCGTACGGAACACCATCCTCAGTAGACAGACTGTAGAACTGCGGGCGCTGCACGGGTGAAATTGCCAGGCCGGTGTCCTCCTCGCCGAGCCAGACCTTCCCGTCGCGAACGGTGTAGGGGCTGGCGGGGTTGGTGGGCAGCGCGGCGTTGGCACCGTCGACGAGGACGTGCCCGTCGTCACTGGGGCCGGCGCCGTCCGGCCGCCGGACCTCGGCGTCCACCCGAATCCCGTGCAGGGCGAGTTCAGCGCGGGTGGTGATCCGCACGTCCACCGCCGTGCTTGTCGTACGCGTCTTGTCGGTGCCAACGCTCACGGTGCACCTCTCAGAGCTGGTAGGTGGAGTTGATGATCGCGCCCTTGCGCGCGTAGTGGATGATCGCGTCCTGCACGTCCAGCGGATGCGCGGGGATGACGCCTTCGATGAGGTCTTCCTCGCGCGCACCGTGCAACGACAGGCCGAAGCGGCAGCAGTAGACCTTGCCGCCTTCGGCGATGAAGGTCTTGAGCTGGTTGTTGATGTTGTGCTCGCCGGGGAAGGCGGAGTTGCCGGTGGTCGGGAAGCCCCGGGTGGCCAGGCAGTTGAGAGAGCCGGGGCCGTAGAAGTAGATCGCGGTCTCGAAGCCCTTGCGCAGGGCGCGGGTCGCCTGCAGCACGGCCACGAAGCTCACCGAGGATTCGTGGGCGATGCCGTGCACGAGGGTGAAGTACGCTTCCCCGTTCTCCGCCTGGTAGTCGGGGAAGACCTTGGTGGATCCGTAGATGCTGGATCCTTCCGGCAGCGATGGGTGCGGGATCTCGCCCAGCGACTTCTGTTCCAAGTCGGTGAGTTCGACGGCGTCGGACATGGATGTCCTCCTCATGTTGGGGATGTGGAAGGGGATTCGCTCAGTCGTAGAGCGCGGCGAACGTGTCGAGGAAGACCCGGTCGCCGAGTTCGCCGTCGCCGGCCGCGGCGTGCAGTCGGGCGAACTCGCCCGCGAAGTCACCCCACGGTTGGTCGCTGGCGAAGAGCACGCGGTCGTGTCCGATGCCGCGGTGCTCGATCTCCCGGACCAGCCAGTGCGGAGCGAACCCGATGGCCCAGGAGAGATCGGTGTAGACGCGCTTGCCAGCGCTGATCCAGTCGAAGAAGCGGGAACCGGCGAGCTTGATGTGCCCGCTCATCCCGCCACCGAAGTGCACCAGGTGCACACGCACGCGGTCGGCGTACCACTCCACCAGCTTCCCGACCTCGTCGATGTCCGAAGTGGACCCTGGGGAGGTGTGGACGTGCACGACGAGGTCGTGCTGCTCGGCCGTGGCGAAGATGCGGTCCAGGTGTGGTCGGCAGGCGGGGTCGCTGGGGGAGCCGCCCAACAGGAAACTCAGCTTCAGCGCCCGGACCCCGCTCTCGCCCGCCAGGGCGAGGGCTCCGGCGGTGTGCTGCTCGTCGTCGGACCGAGGCGAAACCCAGAGCCCGGCCCGGACGCGATCGTCGGTCTGGGCAGCCTCCAGCACCAGGTGGTTGAGCGAAAAAGCCACAGCAGGGTCGGGCACCCCGTAGTTGGGGAGCACCAGGGCCCGTTCCGTTCCCTCCGCATCGAGGTCGGCCAGCAACTCTTTGATCGTCGCACGGGCGGTGGTGTCCGGGTTCACCGGCGGACCGCCGTAGAACGGGTGCGCGGGCAGCGCGCCGAGGTGGCGGTGAGCGTCGTGGACGCGGCGAGTGGTCATCCGGCGGCCCTCCTCAGCACGCCAGCGAGGCGGTGGTCGCCGAGCCGGTGAGCGCGCCGCATATGTCGTTGCTGCTGTGCACCGGCCGCGCCCCAGGCCGCAGCGGGCTGTAGGACACGATCCGTTCGGCGAGGTGCTCCGCATCCTTGCCTACGGCTTCCATCCGCCCAGATCCCCAGGTGTGCTGCCACGGCAGACCGAGGAAGTACAGGCCCGGTGCGCTGGTCACACCACGCCAATGCGTCGGGTAGCCGCGGCCGTCAAAGACGGGCACCTCAATCCAGCGGTAGTCGGAGCGGAACCCGGTCGCCCAGATCACCGAAGTCATCCCGGCCGCGGACAGGTCTAACCGCCCACCCTGCGCTGGATCTGGACGCCACACCGGTACGTACCGTTCCTCCCGCGGGGCGTCAATCCCGCTTCCCTCGATGTAGGTGTCGACCGAGTCCTTGATGGACTCCGCGACGGCATCGGCGGAATCCAGGTTGCGCTCCAGGTCGTCGGCGAACACGGCGTTCGAACCGTCGATGTCGAGCAGTCGTCCGTGCAGCCGCATCCCGTCGCGGGCGAACGAGCGCAGGTCGATGTCCCGACCGCCGTCCCGGCCGGTCACGTAGTGGTTGACGCGTTTGCGGACCAGGTCGGGGTCGTGGAACTCGTCGATGGTCTTGGCGTAGTACCCCATGTCCGCCAGCCAGGCCACGCAGTCGCGCCCCCGGTAGAAACGGGCGACCCGCGGCGCGTCCCCGACAGCTAGGTGCACTTGACGGCCCGCTAAGTGCAGGTCCTCCGCGATTTGCGCACCGGACTGCCCGCTGCCGACCACGAGCACGGCCCCCACGGGCAGGGCGTCCGCGTTGCGGTAGTCGGCCGAATGCAGCTGGCGGACGGTGCCAGGCATCCGTTCGGCGATCCGGGGCATGCTCGGTTCGTGATATGCGCCGGTAGCAACGACCACCTGGTCCGCGGTCAGTTCACCGGCAGTGGTGTCAAGGTGGAATAGACCCTCGTCGGTGCGGCGCAGCCGCGTAACTTGGACACCTTCGGCCAGCGGAGGATCGAACGCTGTCGTGTAGCCCTCCAGGTAAGCCACGATCTCGTCGCGCACCATGAACCCGTGCGGATCCGCTCCACGGTAGGGAAAACCGGGCAGCGAGCACTGCCAGTTCGGGGTCACAAGGCAGAAGGAGTCCCACCGGCGGGACCGCCAGTCGTGTGCCACTTGGTGCGATTCGAGCACCACGTGTTCGATCGCCCGCTCCCGCAGGCAGTAACTGGCGGACAGCCCGGCCTGGCCCCCGCCCACCACAACGACCGGGTAGTGCCCGCCAACAGCACACGCGCGGCTCATCGTGCGCTCCCGTCGGTGGGAACCAGCGTCTCGACGGTCACATGTGGCGACGGTGAGGTGAATGCGGCTGCGGAGTCTTCGATCCGGGCGAGTTGCGCTAGTTCGACCGATCGGGATCCGACCGCCAGACGTAGCCTGGCGGGCCGGCTTGTGGCAGTGCCTTTCATTTCGGTGTCCGGTTCCTCTCTGGCTGGCTGGCCGCAACCGCGACACGGCGAAAAGTAGCCGCGTCGAACCGCTCGCGAA
>NZ_JBSFBZ010000077.1:0-28461 GCF_053593195.1 Saccharopolyspora sp. NPDC002376 | reverse complement strand
CTGGAATCGGTGTCCTCCGGGGCGGGCGCGGGTTCCGGCTTCCGCGATTTCAATGGAAATCAGACGTCTGATTTCCATTGAAATCGCGGAACACCGGAGCTCGTCAGCGGGGGATGGTGGTGTGTTTGAACTCGTTGAGGGCGGTCCAGCCGGTCAGGAGGTCCAGGACCTTCGCGATGGCTTTGAGCGATGGTTCGGGGGCGGCGCCTGAAGGGGCACGGTTCATCAGGCGGACGAAGACCGCTTGGTCGTCGGCGATGAAGGTCGGGACGCCCCAGACGTTGTGGGAGGTCACGAACTCCTCGTGCTCCACACGGACTTTCGACAGCGCCGGCGCGAAGATCAGGTCGGGGGAGACGTAGGCAGCGATCACCGACAGGTAGCCGACGACGGTTCCGGCCAGCAGCGCGCGACGCGGCGCCCCGCTGCTGCTGAGCCTGGTGAGCCCGCTCGGCGCATCGCCCCGCTGAGTCAATGCGAAGAGTGTCGCGGAGCGTCAGGCGCGACACGCGGCGCTGGTGATCCGGCACGTGTCGACGTGCCACCAGGAGCACTGATCTCGGGGTCACGGCGGGCGATGCTACGCGGACGACGGCGCGAGGCGGATCGTTCCCGCATCTCGGACCGTCGTCCGAAAAAGGCGTTCTGCCAAGGGCGTCCGGGATCGTCTCCCGGTCGTCAGAAGCGCGGGTGTTCAGTCGTAGCCGCGGATGACGTGGTCTTCGTCGTGCGGTTCTGCAGGCTGCTGCGGGATTTCCGCTGCGGGCGGGTTCTGGACGGGCTTGTGCGGGACGGTCGGAGTGGCTTGGCGCTGCGCGGTCTGGAGCGGCACGGTTCTCCTCTTCGGGCCGGACACGTTGTTGAGGAGCACGGTACGGCGGGTGTCCGTGCGGTGAGTTTGTGTCGAACAACGAAGTTCCGCCCGCTGCTTGTGCACTCGGACAAGCGGAACACGCGGGTCTCGCAGTCGCCAGCCCCGGCGAAGCGCCCCGCGTGTGCCCGCCAGCGTTGCGGACAGGGTTTCGATCCGCCAATTTGTGCATCTATCGAATGTTCACTTACATGTGATTCATGCAGGTAAGAGTACTTCTTAGGTCCCTCTTAGATGCTATCTGCGAGTCACTTGGTTGTTGACTAGCGGACCTGCGCACGGATACGGTGCGGGCATGTGAGGCCGATGGGTCGGCCTCGCGCATTGGCAAGGTGTCTCGAAGGTGGTGGGGATGGCAGCGCAACCGCAGGAGCTGACTCGTCGAGCGCAGACCAATGCGGCGAACCAGCAATCGACGGGCGCAGCCGGGTACGAGCCCTCGCTGACCTGCGCGATGGCGGCCACGTTCCTCGACGAGATCTACCGAAGCCTCGACGAGACCTACGCATCCCTCGGTCTGACCCGCTGGAACCAACCCCACGCCGAAGCCATCTGGCAAGCCCGCAGCTTGCCCGGGGACACCGCGAACCGAACAGCCGCCTGAACCGGGCCGATACGGCGGTTCAGGCGGCTGTGGTGTCAGTTTTGCCTATAAATGGCACTAGTTTTCGTCCAGCGCTCCGAGTTCTTCGTCGGTGAGCAGGCGGGAGCGGATCAGGAAGCGGACTCCGTCCGGGGCATCCAGGGAGAAAGCCGCTGCCTCGGCCCGGGACTAGGTCGATCGTCAGGTGGGTGTGCTTCCAATACTCGAACTGCGAGCGGGACATCCACACCGGCACCGCTTGGTCGACGCCTTCCACCGTCAGGTCGCCGAGGTGGACGGGGTGCGCCACGAGCTGAGCTTGCGGCCAGCGTTGTGCACCGCGGTCCTCAATACCGAAAACCTCGTAGCACTAGGGTGTTTCACGACCACTGAGGCGGGCCGGGACGACCTGGAGATCCTGGAGAAGCCCTCGCTGACCTACCACCGACCGTGCCCCAGCGCAGCGCGCGGTCGAAGCCCGCCTCCGCCACCTCTGGACGGCGGACTAGCGCCCGACGCTTCGGTACTTCTTCCGCAGCCGGGACATCTCCGCGCGCACGGTGATCGTCCGCGTTGGGTCGTCGAAGAGCGCGGTGGACAGGTCCGGAGGTGGACCGCGCGCAGCGCCGAAGCGCAGGCCTTGACGATGAAGTCGTTCACCGACAGCTTCACCGCCGGGACGGTGGCGTTGATGTGCTTGCGCAGCGCCAAGAGCGCGTCGATTTCCAGATCGACGGATACCCGGAAGTGCGGCGCGTTGCGCTTGGCGGCCTGCAGCGGCTGCGCGATGGCCCGGCGCATCGAGGTGAGCGGTACCGCCTCGACCTCGGGCTCCGGCCGGTGGGTCGTGAGTGCGGAAGCCGGTTGGAGGCGGTTTTCGCACTCACGACCCCAGCGCTGCTCGGCTTCCCGCGCGTCAGCCACGCACACCCGGCCTCGGGAACCCGTTGCGCGGCAGTCGTGCAGAGTGATGCCGGGAGGGGCGACGGTGGACTCTTGCCAGGTTCGTCAGGAGGGGTGCGCGGCGGTTGTGGGTGCGGTTCGCGGTGGGACGGTGGTTCGGTCGGGATGCGGTGATTCCGGGGAGGGATTCGGGGCCGTATTGTGGTGTCGATCACATGTTCCACCTCGGCTAGCCAGGGAGCGGCGATGCGGCCCGAGCATCTCGACACGGCGCCGGAGCCAGCGGACCGGCGGTACTACGCCCGCGCGCTGGCTTCGGCACGGGACGACGTGCTTTCCGGGCAGCGTCCCCGCGTGCCAGTGCGGTCGTCGATCATCGACTCCTGGCAGCGGGTGCGCGGCAACGGGCTCGACCCCGACCGCGGTCGCGACGTCGATCCGGTGCCGTTGACCGAGGTGGAGTGGCGTCGCCAGCGCTGCGGGCTGGCCGGCGATCCTGTGCGGACGCTGCGCACTGGACTCCTGCCTGCGGCCGACAGCGCCGGGCACATCGTGGTCGTGGTCGACCGCGACGGCCGGCTGTTGTGGCGCGAGGGAAACCGGGCGGTGCTGCGGCGGGCCGACCAGCTCGGGTTCGTCGAAGGCGCCAGCTGGGGTGAAGGCGCGGTCGGGACCAACGCGATCGGGACGGCTCTCGTCGAGGGCCGTCCGCTGCACGTTCACGCCACCGAGCACTACGTCGGCACCCACCACCTCTGGACCTGCGCCGCCGCGCCCGTGCACGACCCCCGAGACGGTCGGTTGCTTGGCGTGGTCGACATCAGCGGCCCGCGCGACACCGCGCACCCGAGCATGCTCGCGCTGGTCAGCGCGGTGGCGGAGATGGCCGAGGTTCGGTTGCGCGAAGCGCACCGCGACCAGCTCGACCGCCTCCGGACCATCGCCGCCCCACTGTTGGCGAGACTTCCCGGACAGGCGCTGGTTGTCGACCGCAACGGCTGGGTCGCCGCATCGACCGGGCTGCCACCGATCGACCGCGTCGCGCTGCCCGCGCAGCTTGACGCGCAGCGGGTGTGGGTGCCCGCGTTTGGAGACTGCGTGCTGGAGCCATTGCCCGAGGGCGTCCTGCTGCGCCCGGGAGGGCTCGAGAACGCGGCGTCCGCGCGGGTGATGCTTGACCTTCGTGGCGTGCGACCGCAGCTGGCGGTTCACCGCGATTCGGGCAGCTGGTCGTACCAAGTCAGTGCCCGCCACGCCGACGTCCTCGCCCACCTCGCCGAACATCCGGCGGGATGCAGCGCTGCAGACCTCGCCGCGCACCTGTTCGCCGATCCCTCGCGCACGGTCACGGTGCGGGCCGAGATGTCGCGGCTGCGCAAGCGCTTCGGCGACCTGCTCGACCACCGACCGTACCGCTTCCGCCCGGAGCTGGACGTGGCGGTGCTGCGCTGACTAGCCCGTTCGCCGGTTTGACCGGTCCGCACGGGTAATTAAGTTCGTCGCATGAAATCGCGCTGGTTCGCTGGAATCCTCGCGGTCGTGCTGGCCGCCACCCCCGTCGCCGTCGCGCACGCCGAGGCGCCGCAGAAGTCGCCGCACCACACGAGGTGTGAGTTCATCCCCACGCCGGACAACCCGGCGGCACGCGAGGTCGACCCGCCCAAGCCGAAGGCGAAGACCAAGGACACGGTGCGAGCCGAGATCCAGACCAACCACGGCGACGTAGTGGTGGAGCTCGACCGCGCGACCGCGCCGTGCGCGGTGCACAACCTCGTGCACCTGGCGCGCAGCGACTTCTACGACCGCTCCCGCTGCTGGCGGTTGACCAACTCCGAGCGGCTCGGCGTGCTGCAGTGCGGCGACATCTGGTCGGTGGAGAAGGGCGGCCCCGGCTACCGCTTCGCCGACGAGGTGACCGGCGCGGAGACCTACCCGCGCGGCACCATCGCGATGGGCAACCAGGGCCCGGACACCAACGGCAGCCAGTTCTTCATCGTCCACTCGCACGCCAACATCAAGCCCGCCTACACAGTCCTGGGCCACGTGGTGAGCGGCATGGAGGTCCTGGACGAGATCGTGGCCGGCGGCATCGTCCCCGGTGAGGGCGGCGACCCGGGCGACGGCGAACCGGTCCTCCCGGTGGAGATCGAGCACGTCAAGATCCGCGGCTGACGCCGAACCACCTGGTCAGGGCTTCGCGGAGCGAGTCCTGATCCGGGGAATCCGAGGCCCAGGCGAGGTAGCCGTCCGGGCGCAGGAGCATCGCGGCGGCGGGCAGGTCGGATCGGACGGCGATGACGTCCACGCGATCCGACCAGCCCGCCGCCGCATCGGCCAGGGTGCCGGTCGTGTCCAGCAGCAGCGGGCGGGCGGTAGATGTGTCCAGTTGCAGATCGGGCGCCCAGCGGCCGATGAGCGGGTGCGCGTCGCCGATGTCGTAGCGGATGTCCGCGCTGGACATGGTGTTCGCGCGGCCGGTCGGAGAACGGCGCGAAGGTGAACACCCCGCGTTCGGTGCGGTGGTGGAGGAACGGCGGAACGAGTCCGGCGCCGGGCAGGTCGAGACCACCGGTCTGTTTGTCGAGCAGTTCTTCGGGAACGATCACGTGAGCTAGGCGGGACACGACGTTGTCCCTGGAAACTCCGGGAAAGTCGATGTTGGAGAGTGTGCGCGTGGTGCTCCGCCCGCCGTCCGCGCCGACCAGGAAACGGGCGCGCAACCGGTAGTCGCCGTCCGGCCCGGTGATCTCGGCAGTGACCGCCTCGTCGTCCTGCGACAGGCCGGTGAGCTCGTGGCCGCGGCGGATCTCGGCGCCCAGCTCGATCGCGCGTTCTTCCAGCACCTGCTCGATGCGGTGCTGCGGCACGCTCAATCCGTAGAGCGGGTTGTCGTCGAGTTCGTGGAGTGGCAGCGGGAAACCGCCGAACACGAACGCCGGGATGGTTGCGGTGGTTCTGGGGTGCCGCTGAGTCGTTGATACAGCCCACGGCGGTTGAGAAGGCGCACGACCTGGCCGATCAGGCCGTTGGCGCGGTTGCGCGGCACGAGCTCCGGCTCCCGCTCCAGCACCAGTGCGCGGATTCCGGCCAAGCCCAGCTCGCAGGCGAGCATCAGCCCGTTGGGTCCGCCGCCTGCGATGACGACGTCTTCCGGCATGGAGTTCTCCCTTGCTACAGGAGGAAAAACTTCATGATCAGCAAGTTTCTGTGCTGCGCCAGTCGGTGAGGTGTGCGTGGATACCGCGCAGGGCGTCGTGGGACTCGCAGTACGCCTCGAACAGCGGGTTCAGCCGGTCGGCGTCGGCGGCGGGTGTGAACACCCGGTCCACCGCGACTGTCGCCGCTGCTGCGGTGGCGATGTCCGGGTAGGCGCCGGTGCCCACCGCACCCAGCAGAGCCGCGCCGAGCACCGCGCTGTCGTAGACCCGCAACCGTTCGATCGGGCGTTGCAGGACGTCGGCGTGGATCTGCGTCCACAGATCGCTTCGCGCGCCGCCGCCTGAGAAAGCCAAGGCGGGCAATGGAAATCCGCATGCGCGCTCGACCGGATCCAGCACGTGCCGGGCGGACATCGCCACGCCTTGCAGGACGGCGCGGCACAGGTCCGCCTGCGACGTCGCCGAGCTGAGCCCGAAGAAGCTCCCGCGCACCTCGGAATCCCACAGCGGAGCCCGCTCGCCCATCAGGTGCGGGGTGAAGATGACGCCCGGCGTGCCTGTTTCGGCCGAGGTCAGCACCTCCTCGATGCTGAGCCCGGATGCCTGGCACCACCAGCGCAGGGCGTCGCCGGCTGCCTGCGTTGGCCCGGCGTGCACGAAGAGCCCGTCCTTCGGCGGGAACGCCACGACCTCGGGAACCGGCACTGACTCGGCGGAAGCACCCGCCACGACCAGCGACGTTCCGCACGACACCATGCCGCGACCGGACTCGGTGGTGCGAGTGCCGAACACGGCGCTGTAGGCGTCCATCGTGCCCACGACGACCTCGGCGCCGCCGAGCTCCGGCGCGGACCCCAGCACCACCTCGGGTTCGGTGATCTCCGGCAACTTCCCGGCCAAGCCGTCAACCAGCTCGACGGCCTCGCGGAGGTAGCCGGTCGAGCCGGCGACGCGGACGGCGGACAGCTGGTCGGTGGCGAGGCACCCGGTCAGCTTGGCGATCACGAAGTCCTTGGGGCTCAACACCCATCGCGTCCGCGCCCACAGCTCGGGCTCGGTGCGGGCGAACCACTCCGCGCGGGACCCCACGAACGATGCGTCCAGCACGATCGGCCCGCCCCAGATGCGCGTCTTGTCCACTGAGGTCAGCCGGGCGTCGAGTTCCCGCGCGACCTCAGCGCAGCGCTGGTCCTGCCAGATGATCGCCGGGGCGAGCGGGCGCAGCTGGTTGTCGACGAAGACGTGGGTGTTGACCTGGCTGACCACGCCGACCGACCGCACGGCGTCGACGTCGAGCCCGGCGAGCACGGCCTGGATGCCCTCGGTGCAGCCGCGCCACCAGTCCATCGGGGCCTGCTCGGCCCAGCCCGGCCGCGGGCGGTGGATCGGGTACGCCGCGGTGTGCGTCGCGACGAGGTTCCCGTCCAGCTCGAAGACGGCCACCTTCACCGCGGTCGTGCCCACATCGATGCCCAACATCAGCCCGGTCATGCCCAACATCTACACGACCGCCTGGAGCTGTCAGCTTCCTGTGCGCGCGTTGTGTGCGCTGGGCGGCAGCTTGTCCGTCATGAAGATCGCGAACGAACACCAGGAGCAGGCGTGGAACGGCTACGAAGGGCAGCACTGGGCAGACAACCGGCACCGCTACGACCGGATGCTCGACGACAGCACCGCAGCGCTGTTCGAGGTGGCGTCGATCGAGCGCACGCACCGGGTGCTGGACATCGGCTGCGGATCCGGCAGGACCAGCCGGATCGCCGCTGGCCAGGCGTCCGACGGGCAGGTGCTGGGGGTTGACCTGTCGGCCCCGATGTTGGCCCAAGCCAGAGCCGCGGCGGCCGACGAAGGACTGAGCAACGTGATGTTCGAGCAGGGCGACGCGCAGGTGCACGCCTTCCCGGCCGCGCAGTTCGACCTGGCCATCAGCCGGGGCGGGATCATGTACTTCGGTGACCCGGCCGCGGCGTTCGCCAACATCGGCGGAGCGCTGAAGGCCGGCGGTCGACTCGTCTTCGGCTGCGGCCGCGACGGGGAGAGCGGCTTCGACGTGCTCTGGACGGCTCTGGGCGCCAACGTCGCGTTGCCGGACCCAGCGAAGTCACGGCCACAGTCCCGGGCTGGCTGGTCTCAGCCGTCTGGCCGGGCTGACCGCCGCTCGGTCACCCGAGGGGTGGTCAATTTCGCGAGAAATTGACCACCTCAAGGGTGACGGAGCGATCAGGGGTGGCGGAGGTTCGTCTCGATGAGGGCGAGTGCTTCGGGGTGGTTGAGGTTTCGGCCTCGGTCGTAGGCGGATCTGGTTGCGGGGTCAGACAGGGCTGTGCGTAGGGGTTTTGTGTCGGGGTTGGTGGGGTCTGGTGCGCCGCGGAGGGCGTCGGCCGCTCCGAGGACTTCCGCGGTGGTGACGGTTGCTCCTTCGCGGTCGCGTAGGCGGGCCACTGCCACTGCTGTGATCGCCACCAGTGGCATGTCGAGAGTTGCTGAGGCTGTGGTGAAGGTTTGGTGAGTTGGGTGCGGGCGGTGGGGAGATCTCCGGTGTCCACGGCCAGGTTTCCGAGCGCGCAGTCGCGAATCGCGCGGAACGGTTCGTACTTCGGGAGCTCGATCGCCCGGTAGTAGCGTTCCGCCGCCGCGAGATCTCCGTCGTGGCGTGCCAGATCACCGAGCGTCAGCTGCGCGTGCATCGCGGCCGTCGGGTGCGCTTCGAGCAGTTCGTGCAGTCGAGCGCGGGCTTCGGCGACGTTGCCCTTCCGGTGCAGGACTTGGGCCAGCCACCCTTCTTCCATCGCAGCGGGTTGTTCAGGGTCGAGCTCTCGTCGCAGCCGGATCGACTCCGCCAGGGACACTTCGGCGCGGTCGAGGTCGCCGAGGGACAGCTCCGCGTACCCGAGCGAGGACATCGCGACGGAGCGGGCCCACCGTTCGCCGCAGCGGCGGAACGCCTCCGCCGCGCGCACCAGTTCCGGGCGCATCGCGTCCAGACCACCGGTGTTGGCGTTGCTGAAGGCGCGGATCAGATGCGCCATCGCCCGCGTCCACTCGTCCGGATGCGACGGGAGGTCCGCGGTGTCGGCTGTGGCGTCGACAGCCAGCGCTAGCATCGCGTCGAGCAACGCACCCACCGGATGTTCCGGGGCCGGCGCGCAGCGAACAGGACCGAGCTGGGGTCGGTTGGTGTCGCCGGACAGCATGAGGTTCAGCAGGTACCAGACCGTTGCCGGCGCCCCGGATGTAGTGGAGAACGCAAAACCCAACCGCTCAACGGATTCCACGTGCGTCGGTGAGTTGCTCGCGGATCCGTGCGCGTTCCCGCTCGCGCCCGATGAAGCTGATCATCGATGCGCGCAGATTGCTGCGGCGCTGTTTGACCGGCTGTCCGCGCAGCACGGCCAGATGCGCTTCGGCCAGCTCGGTGCCTGGTTCGGTGCCGAGTTCACCGACCATCGACCAGCGGACGGAATCGAAGTGGCGCAACGCCTCCGCAGATCGGCCGTCCGCATGCAACGCGCGCATCAGCAACGCGTTGGCCCGCTCGCGCAGCGGATGCTGTGCAGTCAGCTCCGCCAACTCAGCCGCCAGCACGGTGGGATCGCCGCTGAGCTCCAGGTCTGCGGCAGCGCGATCCTCGACGGCTGACAGCCGCAGCTCGCTCAGGCGGACCGCAGCAGCTGCGGCGTACGGCGTGTCCCCGGCATCGACCAACGCTTCGCCCCGCCACAGCTCCAGCGCGTCCCGCAACACCTTCGCGGCCACCGACGGCTCACCACGACCGAGTGCGCGGCGACCTTCGCGTGCCAGTCGTTCGAAGCGGAGGACGTCCACGTCGTCCGGTTCGATGTCCAGCCAATACCCTGAATTCCCCGACCGCAGCACAGATTTCTCCGGCAGCGCCCGACGCAGCCGAGTCATGATCGAGTGCAGCGCGTGCGTCGGATCGTCCAGCTCGCCGTCGGGCCACAGCGCATCCGCCAGCGCGGCAACCGAAACCTGACGCCCGGCGTCCAGCGCGAGCCTGCTGATGACGGTCCGCAACCGCTTCCCGCCGATGGGAACCGTCAGGCCGTCCGAAACGACCTCCAGTGGCCCGAGCAGCCCCACGCGCAAGCGAACCGGGGTCTCCACCATGCCGGGCCCTCCACCGGAGAACGAGAACGACAGAACCCAACGTACCCCGGCCGATGAGTTTCCAAATTTCCCTAAATTTGGACGCCCTCCTGCCCCCGACACGCCGTCAGATGCGGCCGGCGAGGCGTTCGGAGACCTCGTGGGCGGCGGCCTTCGTCGCTTCGGCGATCTCGGCGATCTTGTCCGCCAGGCGGTTGATGGGGCCCGCCACCGCGATCGCCGCCGTCACCTTGCCCTTGTCGAAGATCGGCGCTCCGACGCCGCTGCGGTCGGGGAGGGTTTCGCCGCTGTTGATCGCCACGCCCGCCTGCGCGACCTCTTCGAGCTGGCGCCGGATCTTGTCCTGCTGCACCGGATCCGACAGATGAGTGGTCAGATAACCTTCGCGGAACCGCTCGGTGCCGAAGGCGAGGATGCACTTGCCGGAACTCGTCGGGTGCAGCGGGCGTCGGGTGCGCAGCGGGGCGATGAAGCGGATCGGGTCGGTGGACTCGATCGTGTCGGTGTAGACGACCGAGTCCCCGACCAGCGTTGCCAGCATGATGGTTTCGTCGAACTGGCGGTGCAGCCGTTCCATCGCCGGGCGGGCGGCTTCGGCGATGGACGGCGGCGCAGCGGCCAGCAGCGAGTTGATCGCCGGGCCGATCCGGTACGCCCCGCTCTCCTCGCGCAGGTAGCCGGTAGCGACGAGGCCTTTGACCAGGCCGTGCACCGACGAACGTGGGGCGTCCAGCGCGGTTGCCAGTTCGGCCAGCCGCACTCCGGACCGGTGCGCCGCCGCCAGCTCGAGGATCGTGGTGACCCGCGAGACCGTGCGGTGCGCTTTTGCTGCTCCAGCTTCGGCAGGTGGCACGGTGATCCCCATCGTCGTCGATGACCACGTTTCGCCGACGAACCTACCGCCGCCGCTGCGCCCGAGTCCGTCAGGTCCGCTCGACGACCGGTTGCTCGGCCACCACGGCGAGCCGCTTGGCCTGGTCGAACATCGCGCCGATCCCGATGAACAAGGCCCCGGCGACGAACATCAGCGACACGGCCCAAGTGGCGTGTCCGGGCGTTGCCGAGACCAGGGCGAGCGCGGCCAGCGGCGCCAGACCACCGGAGAACGCGCCGCCGACCTCTCGGCCAGTGCCCAGACCGGACGCGCGGGTCTCGGTCGGGAATTGCTGGGCGAGGAACGCGCCCTGGGCGCTGAGCATCGCCGGCACCACGATGCCGGTGGCCAGCACCAGCGCCGTCCAGATCAGCACGCTCTGCCCGGAATCCAGCAGCCAGAAGAACGGGAAGGCCAGCGCAGCGGTGGCCACGGCACCCGTGATCACGACGTTCTTGGACCCCACCTTGTCGCAGATCCGGCCCGCGATCGGCACCGTGATGATGGCGACGGCGCTGGCCAGCGTGATGCCGAAGGAACCGACGTTGGCCGCCACGTCGCGGAACTGCGTCAGGTAGGACAGCGAGAAGGTCTTGAACACGTAGCTGACGCCGTTGTAGCCGATGGTGATCGCCAGGACCACCGACAGCCCGCGCCAGTCCGAGCGGATCAGCGAGCGCAGCGGCTGGGTCTTCTTCTTGGAGCTGGCTTCCCGTGCGGCCTTCTCGAACTCCGGGGTCTCCGGCATCTGCCGACGCACCCAGAAACCCAGTGCCACCAAGGCGAAACTCGCGATGAACGGGATGCGCCAACCCCAGCTGTAGAGGAACTCGTCGCTGGAGCTGGTGAGCACGGTGACCGTCAGCGAGGAGGCGAACAGTCCGATGTTGACGCCCAGCGCGGGCAGCGAACCGAGGCGTCCCCGCGACTTCTCGTCCGCGTGCTCGTAGGCGACCGCGATCGCGCTGCCCAGCTCGGCCCCGGCGCCCAGGCCTTGCAGCAGGCGCAGGACGACCAGCAGCAACGGCGCGGCGATGCCCACCGATTCATAGGTGGGCAGCAGGCCGATCAGGCCGGAGGAGATGCCCATCAGCAGGAAGGTCACCGACAGCACGATCTTGCGGCCGAACTTGTCGCCGAGCATCCCGAAGACGATGCCGCCGAAGGGCCGGGCGAGGAATCCGACGGCGAAGGTCGCCATCGCTCCCAGAGTGGCGGTGGTCGGGTCGCCGCCGGGGAAGAACAGCTTGCCGAAGACCAGCGCGGCCATCGACGCGTAGAGGTAGAAGTCGAACCACTCCAGGGCGGTGCCGATCACCACGGCGGGACCGACTGCCTTGCGGGAAGGCGGATTTGGAGGTGGCGGGGCAGCACTGTCAAGCGTCATCGCTCAAGTCCTATTCGCCGGAATCATCGCGCGACTGCGCTGGGAGCTCGCTCGGGAGCGGAATGAGGAGTTCGCATATACGAACTGTGTTTCGTAAGTGTGAATCTAAGAAGTGAACGGCGTCACTGTCAAGACGTCGCGACGGGTTGACAGGAGTGCTCACGGAGGACCATCTTGTTCTTATATCTGAGCTTTCGTTCGTAAATACGAACATCCGCGTTCGGGAGGACCACGCCATGCACTTCGAGCTGACCGCGGACCAGACGGACCTGCGGGCGGGTGCACGAGAACTGGCCCGCAGCTTCTCCGATGACTACTGGGCCGAGTGCGACGTGGCCAACCGGTTCCCGTGGGAGTTCTACAACGCCTTCGCTGAAGGCGGCTGGCTGGGCATCGCCATCCCCGAGCAGTACGGCGGCGGCGGGCTGGGAATCCTGGAAGCGGCGCTGCTGCTGGAAGAAGTCGCGGCCTCGGGCGCCGGGATGAACGGCTGCAGCACCATGCACCTGACCATCTTCGGCCTGAACACGATCGTCAAGCACGGCAGCGAACAACTGCGCCAGGAGGTCCTGCCCGCCGCGGCGAACGGATCGCTGCACGTGTGCTTCGGCGTCACCGAACCCGACGCGGGCACCGACACCACGCGGATCTCGACCTTCGCCGAGCGCGTCGATGGCGGCTACCGGGTCAACGGCCGCAAGGTGTGGATCACCAAGGCCGGCGACTCGCAGAAGATGGTGCTCATCGCGCGGACCACCCGACGCGAGGAGGTCGAGCGGGCCACCGACGGGATGTCGCTGTTCCTGATCGACATCGATCGCGAACACGTGCACCTGAGCCCGATCCCGAAGTTAGGCCGCAACGCCGTCTCGTCCTACGAAGTCGTCATCGACGACCTGTTCGTGCCGGAGAGCGCCCGGGTCGGTGAGGAGGGGCAGGGCTTCCGGTACCTGCTCGACGGGCTCAACCCGGAGCGGATCCTGCTGGCCCACGAAGCGCTCGGCATCGGCCGCGCAGCCCTGGATCGCGCGGTGCGCTACGCCAAGGAACGCGTCGTCTTCGACCGGCCGATCGGTCAGAACCAGGGTGTCGCGTTCCCGCTGGCGGAGGCTGCCACGCGGCTCGACGCTGCGGAGTTGATGGCCCGCAACGCGGCCTGGCGATACGACCAGGGTTTGTCCTGCGGTCGGGAGGCGAACATGGCCAAGTGGTTGTGCGCCGACGCCGGGTTCAAGGCCGCGGACCAGGCGATCCAAACCCATGGTGGCATGGGATACGCCCGCGAGTACCACGTGGAGCGCTACTTCCGCGAGTCCCGCATCCTGCGGCTGGCCCCGGTCAGTCAGGAGATGGTGCTCAACTACGTCTCCACCCACGTCCTCGGTCTGCCCAAGTCGTACTGATCCGAACGTCGAAGGTGAACGGTCAGCGGAAGTTTCGAGTGAACGGGATGGTCCATGAACGCACCTGAACCCACCGGCAGCCTGCAGGGCATCCGAGTTCTCGACCTGTCGCGGATCCTGGCCGGTCCGCTGTGCTCGCAGATGCTGGCCGACCACGGCGCCGAGGTGATCAAGGTCGAGCCGCCTGCCGGCGACGACACCCGCCGTTGGGGGCCGCCGTTCGTCACCGATTCCATGAGCTCGTACCACACCGGAGTCAACCGCAACAAGGACAACATCTGCCTGGATCTGACCACAGTGGACGGGCAGCGGCTGCTGGGCGAACTTCTGTCCGATGTGGACGTCGTGGTGGAGAACTTCAAGGCCGGCACGCTGGCCAAGTGGGGCTACTCCGACGAGATCATCGCTGAGCGCTTCCCCCGGCTGGTGCACTGCCGCATCACCGGATTCGGCACCGACGGGCCGATGGGCTCCACCCCGGGCTACGACGCGATCCTGCAGGCCTACGGCGGGCTGATGAGCGTCAACGGCGAGAAGTCCGGGCCGATGCTGCGGGTGGGAGTGCCCGTCGTCGACATGGTGACCGGCATCTACGCGTTCTCCGGTGTGCTGCTCGCGCTGCACGACCGGCACACCACCGGGCGCGGGCAGCTGGTGGACTGCACGCTGCTGGACACGGCGGTGTCGCTGCTGCACCCGCACTCCGCGTCCTGGCTGGCCTCGGGGAACATCCCGCAGCGCACCGGCTCGGCGCACCCGTCCATCGCCCCCTACGACACCTTCGACGCCGCGGACGGGGTGATCTTCATCAGCGGCGGCAACGACCGCCAGTTCCGCGGCATCGTCGAAGTCCTCGGGCTGACGGAGCTCGCCGACGACCCCCGGTTCACCACCAACGCCGACCGGGTCCACAACATGGCCGTGCTACGGGACATCCTCGCCGCGCCGATCAGCACCCGAACCCGCGCGGACCTCGCCCAGGCGCTGTTGGAGCGCGGCGTGCCGGCGACGCCGGTGCACGACGTCGGCGAAGCGCTCACCGACCCGCAGGTGCTGCACCGCGAGATGGTCGTGGAGCAGGACGGGTACCGGGGCACCGGAATTCCGATCAAGCTCGGCCGAACTCCGGGCAACGTCCGCACAGCTCCGCGAGAGCAGGGCGCCGACACCAGGCGAATCCTGACCACCCTGGGCTACACCGACGAGGAGGTCACGGCCCTCATCGAAGCCGACATCGCTCGGACGTGCTGAGCGGGGTTTCCCAATTTTAGGGAAATTTGGAAACCCCTGATCAGGTGCCGGAATGACAAATGTCAGCCGCGGCGGGTGGCTTTGCTTCACTGCCGGCTGCCGTCCCGAGCGACGAGCATCTCCGGGCATGGGATCTGTGCTTGAAGTGCGCGGGGTGCGGCACCGATACGGTGCGACCCGGGCGTTGGACGGGGTGGACCGCCGTTGGGGCGGGGGAGTGCATGGCGCTGCTCGGGCCGAACGGAGCGGGCAAGACGACCCTCGTCGAGCTCATCGTCGGATTGCTGCACGCGCAGGAGGGCACCGTTCGGATCGACGGTGGTGATCCGCGGAAACCGTTGGTGCGCAAGCGGTTGGGCGTGGTGCAGCAGTCGATCGGGTTCCCGAACGCGCTGAAGGTCGGCGAGCTGGTCACCGGAGCTGCGGTGCGGGGAGGATTCCCGCGCTCCGCAGCCGCTCTGGTGCTCGCCGAACTCGGGCTGACCGATCTGGTGCGACGGCGTGCCGCCAAGCTCTCCGGCGGGCAGCAGCAGAGGGTTCAGCTGGCGATGGCGCAGGTGCTGGCCGAACGTCGTGCTCGCGGGGCCGGGGTGCTGGTGACCACGCACCTGATCGAGGAGGCCGCCGCGGTCGCTGACCGGGTGGTCGTGCTGAACCGAGGCCGGGTGCTGGCCGCCGACAGCCCGGACGCACTGACCGCCCGGCTGTCCGACCGCACCGTGATCGCGCGAACCGCGCTGGACAGCGCCATGCTGGAGCGGATGCCCGGTGTCGTGTCGGTCGCGGGTGACGGCGACCTGGTCCGGCTGCGCACCCGCGAACCGGAAGCGCTGCTGCGCCACCTGCTCGCCGCCGACCCGACCTTGTCGGACCTGCGCGTCGAAGGTGCCGGGTTGGAAGAAGCTCTCATCGGACTGACCGAGGAGGTTACCGCATGAATACCAGGATCCTCGCCGTGGAAATCGCCGACGAGCTGCGCGGCATCTTCCGCGAACCGTCCGCGCTGTTCTTCTCCATCGTGATGCCGGTGGTCTTCTTCGCGCTGTTCGCGTTCCTCTACGGCGGCGTGCCGTCCGGCGCAGTGCCGACGGGCACGGCGATGCTGGCCACCTTCGGCACGTTCGCTGTCCTGTCGGTGGTGCTGACCAACCCGGGCATCGGCGTCGCATCGGACCGCGAACGCGGCTGGCTGCGCGCCAAGCAGGTCTCCTCGGTGCCGATCGGCGTGACGCTGACCGCCAAGGTGATGGCCGCGCTGCCTTACGCGATCGGTGTGCTGGCGGCGATCACCGCGACATCCGCGCTGCTCGGAACGCTGCAGATATCACCGGCCGCGCTGGTCCGGCTCTGGGCCGTCCTGGTGCTCGGGACGCTGCCGTTCGCCCTGCTGGGATTGGCGATCGGGTTCCAGGCGGGAACCAACGCCACCGCCGCGATCCTCAACGCGCTGCTGTTCCCGATGGCGGTGCTGTCCGGGCTGTGGGTGCCGCTGGCCGCGCTGCCCGAGATCTTCAGCCAAATCGCGCCGTTCCTGCCGGCCTACCACCTGGCCCAGCTGGCGATGGCTCAGTTGGACGGCAGTGCCGCCGCCGAGCACGCGTTGGTGCTGGTCGGCATGACCGCGGTGTCCGGAATGCTGGCTGCGGTGTCGTATCGTCGTGCTCGATCATGAGGACTCCCGGACTGCTGTCCCGTTGGGGACACCTGATCTACCTGGCGAACTTGCTGTGGTTGCCGGTGTTCTCGCCGACTGCGAACTGGGTGGACTGGACGCTGGTCGCGGTCGTGGTGGCCGTCTTCCTCCCGATGTACGCAGTAGCCTGGCGGCGGCCGGACCGCGCCCGCTGGACCTCGACCGTGCCGACGGTGCTGCTCGGCGCTCTCGTGACGCCGTTCAACTCCGGTGCGGCGGTGCTGTTCGTCTACGCCGCCGCGATCGCCGGGTTCACCGAGTCGCGCCGCGCCGCCCTGCGGTGGTTCATCGGGATGACGGCCCTGCTCAGTGCGTGCTCGGCGTACTCCACGGTGCCGCTGCCCTGGCGGATGTACGGGATGCTGCCGTCGCTGATCCTGCTGTGGCTGATCGGCTCGTTCCAGATCGAGTGGGCGGAGAGGGAACGCGCGCAGGCGGATCTGCGCTTGCGGAACGCGCGCGTCGAGCACCTGGCGACTCTCGCGGAACGGCAGCGCATCGCCCGTGACCTGCACGATCTGCTGGGGCAGAGCTTGACGGCGATCACCATGCGCGCTCAGCTGGTGAACGGACTCGTCGGCGTGGACGACGAGCGGGCGCGTGGGGAAGCTGCCGAGATCGAGCGCACCTCCCGGGCTGCGCTCACCGAGATCCGCGCGGTGGTGAGCGGTTGGCGGCAGGCCACCCTGGAAGGTGAGCTGGAGTCCGCGCGCAACACCCTGGCCAGCATGGGAGTCGAGGTGACCGTGCAGTGGGATGCTGCGGTGAGCATTGTGGACTCCACCGAGCACGAACTCGCCCTCGCGCTGCGCGAGGCCACCACGAACGTCGCCCGGCACGCCTCGGCGCGCACCTGCCACATCGGTCTGGAAATCGTCCAGGGCGAGCTGCGGCTGGTCATCGTTGATGACGGAGCGGGTGGGAAAGCACCGGAAGGCAACGGGTTGAGCGGTATGCGCGAGAGGATCAGCGCGTTGGGCGGAGAGGTTCGGCGCACCGGCACGGCGGGTACGACCGTGACCATCGCGGTGCCGGTGGAGGTGGCGGCGTAGTGGGCGAGCAGATCCGGGTCGTGCTGGCCGAGGACCAGACGATGGTGCTCAGCGCCTTCGCTGCGTTGCTGGACTTGCAACCCGACGTCGAGGTCGTGGCCACGGCAGGGCCGGCCCGACATCCTGCTGACCGACATCGAGATGCCGGAGCGCAGCGGCATCGACGTCGCAGCGGAACTCCAGCGCCGCGGCGACCCGGTGCGGGTCCTGATCGTCACCACCTTCGCCCGCAGCGGATATCTGCGGCGAGCCATGGAGATCGGCGTGGCCGGCTACGTCCTGAAGGATGCCCCGATCGCTGAGTTGGTCACGGCGCTGCGCCGCGTGCATGCGGGGGAGCGGGTGGTGGCGCCGGAGCTGGCGGTGGCGGCCTGGGGTCAGCCGGACCCGCTGACCGACCGGGAGCGGGAGATTCTGCGCGAAGTGGTCACCGGCGCGAGCAACGCCGACATCGCTGACCGCCTCCACCTCGCCGAGGGAACGGTCCGCAACTACCTCTCTACAGCAATGACGAAACTCGCTGCCCGCAACCGAATCGAAGCGGCCAACATCGCCCGAGACCAGGGCTGGCTCTGACGACGCCTCGCCCCTCCGAGGCCCCTCCCGCGGTGTCCCGACACGCCGACCACATGTCGACTTGCTTCGGGCCGGACGTGTGGAGGCCGGAGGTCCGGAGGCCTGAGGTGCGGAGGCCGGGTACGGCTGGGGCCGTCACCCGCGTGGGGTTACAGTTTCAATTGAAACTGTAAAATCCACGCAGGGAGAACCACAGTTTCAATTGAAACTGTGAATCGCCGGGCGCTCAAAATCGCTTGCACGGGTGATCTCTTCGTAGTCTGATGGCCACATGCGCAGAACTGGCGCGCTCGCGCTGATCATCGCTCTCACCGTTGGGACGTTCATGGGTGCACAGGACGTGCGCGAGGCCGAGGCAGCTCCGGCGCACGGCGTCGACCTCGACACCGTCACCATCCCGCAGTTGCAGGAGCGGATGGCCGACGGCTCGCTGACGTCGAGCGCGTTGACCAACGCGTACCTGCATCGGATCCGCACCATCGATCCGAAGATCAACTCGGTGCTGCGCACGAACCCGAAGGCGTTGGCGCAAGCAGCGGCCAGCGATGTCCGGCACCGGACCGGGCGGGTGCTCGGCCCGCTGGACGGAATCCCGGTGCTGCTCAAGGACAACGTGAACACCCGCGACATGCCGACCACCGCCGGCTCCCTGGCGCTGGCCGGTGCGCCGCCGGACGCCGACGCGACGCTGGTGACCCGGCTGCGGGATGCCGGCGCGGTGATCCTCGGCAAGACGAACCTCTCCGAGTGGGCCAACTTCCGCGCCGCCGCACCGACTTCCGGCTGGTCCGCAGTTGGCGGGCAGACCCGCAACCCGTACGTCCTCGACCGCAACCCCTGTGGTTCGTCAGCTGGTTCCGGCGCGGCGCTGGCCGCGTCGTTGGCGCAGGTGGCGATCGGTACCGAGACCGACGGTTCGATCGTGTGCCCGGCCGGGATGAACGGCGTCGTCGGGCACAAACCGAGCCTGGGCCTGGTCAGCCGCTCCGGCGTGGTGCCGATCTCGTCCGAGCAGGACACCGCCGGTCCCATGGCGCGCAACGTCATAGACGCCGCCCTGACCCTGGCCGTGCTGCAGGGGCAGGACCCGGCAGACCCGGCCACTTTCGCCGCCCCGCAGGTGACCGCGCAGGTCGGCGACCTGGCGGGCAAGCGCATCGGGCTGTGGCGGCTGCCGGAGCTCGGCCCGGAGGTCGACGCGGTGATGACGCGCGTGGAGGAGAAGTTCCGCGCGGCGGGCGCGGAAGTGGTCGAGGTGACCCCGCCCTACCAGGACCGGCTCGACGAACTGGAATTCCCCGCGCTGCTGAGCGAATTCCGCCGCGACATCGACGCCTACCTCGCCACCCGCGAAGGCCCGCAGAACCTCGCCGAACTCGTCGAGTTCAACCGGCAGCACCCCGAGGAGCAGACCTGCTTCGCCGGTCAGGAACTCTTCGAGCAGGCCCTCGCCGCACCGCCGACCACGGACCCGCAGTACCAGGCGATGCGCGCGGAGCTGACGGACCTGGCCAAGCGCTCGATCGACGAGACCATGGCCGAGCACCGCTTGGACGCGATCGCCTCGCCGACCAACCCGCCCGCTTGGACCACGGACTGCGCGCGCGGCGACGACGACGTCATCCCGTCCTCGACCCCGGCCGCGGTGGCGGGCTACCCGTCGACCTCGGTGCCCGCGGGATCCGTCGGCGAACTCCCGGTGGGCCTGCTGCTGATGGCCGGTGACCAGCAGGATTCCGCCCTGCTGTCCCTTGCGGCAGCGGCCGAGCGAGAACTCGCAGCCTGGCGGACGCCGAAGTTCCTCCCCACTCAGGATCGCTGACAGGCTGGGCACGGATTCTCCTGCTGTGCAGCCAAAACGGGGCCGCGCCGGTAACGTCGAGGCATGGCAGTCGATGGGGACCGCGCCGAGCGGTGGCGCGCTTACTGGGACCGGTCCGCGAGCGGCTACGACGAGCTGATGGGCCGCTTCGAGCGGTTCATGGCGCCGAGCAGCCGCGAGTGGGTGTGCTCCCGCGCGGAGGGCGAGGTACTGGAGGTCGCCATCGGCACTGGGCTCAACATCCCCGCCTACCGCAGTGACGTCCGGCTGACCGGCATCGAGTGGAGCCCGCGGATGCTGGACCTCGCGCGGCGGCGGGCGCGGGAGCTGGACGTGCCGGTCGACCTGCGCGAAGGAGACGCCCAGGAGCTGCCGTTCCCGGACGCCGCCTTCGACACCGTGGTGTGCACCTTCGGCCTGTGCGCGATCCCCGACGAGAAGCGGGCGATCGCTGAGATGGCACGCGTACTGCGACCAGGTGGGAAGCTCCTGCTGCTCGACCACGTGGCGAGTTCGTCGTGGCCGGCGCGCATCGTCCAGCGAGCAGCGGACCTGATCGCGGTGCCGCTCGGCGGTGAGCACTTCCGCCGTCGCCCGCTGCCGCTGGTCCGCGCCGCCGGCCTGGAGTTGGAGGAAACCGACCGCTTCAAACTGGGCATCATCGAACGCCTGTCAGCCCGGAAACCGGCCGCTTGACCTCAGTTCTCGGGCGTGAGGATCAGGCCTTGAGCTCCAAGGTGGTGTAGCTGACCCCGGCGGGGGTCAGCACGGGGATCTCCTTGCTGTTGCGGATGGTTCTCAGCTCAGGGCGTGGGTCAGCAGCTCGCGGATCTCGTCGGTGGCTGCTTCCAGCGGCGTCGTGGCCTTCTCCGCCCGGCACATGATCACCGCGCCTTCGACCGCGGCGATGATGAAAGCGGCCAGTCGCTCGCCTCGCGTCTCGGGGAGGCCGTGCCGGACGAACGACGCTGCCAGGGCCTGCGTCCACCGGGAGAAGACCGCGGCCGTCGAATCGACCAGTTGCGGGGCGTCGTCGTTGGTCTCCACGGCCACCGCCACGATGGGACAGCCGGCTCGGAAGTCGCTGTCCACGAGCCGTTCTCGCCACCACGCGAAGAAAGCATCCACTGTGGACATCGGGTCGTCCGCCTGCGCGCGGAGTCGATCATGTCGGTGATGAAATCGCCGGCGAGCGCGACGGTTTCGTCGATCAGCTGTGCTCGGCCGCCGGGGAAGTGGTGGTAGACCGACCTGCGGGGCGCGCCGCTGTGTGCGAGCACCCGGTCGATGCTCGTGGCGCTGGCCCCGTATTCGCACAGCATCGCGGACGTGCTGTGCAGCACGCTCGCGGCTGCCGCTCTTGCGCGGACTCATGCGATCACCGTCGTGACCAGGTAGAACACAGGCGCTTCCCGACGATCAACGCATTACCAACGGGTAACTTATGCTGGATGTCATAGTACGTGGAACGACCTGTCCCGAAAGCAGCAGCGCCCGCCCAGCGTTGTGCCGGACGGGCGCTGCTGCGTAGTTCCGGTCAGAAGTCGCGGAGGCTGCTGATCAGGGATGCGAGGGTGGCGATCTGGCCTGGGCACTCGCTCGGGATCACGTGCTCATCGCGGGCGTGCGGGCCGGAGCCGACCGCGCCGAGGCCGTCGAGGACCGGTTTCTCCAGCGCTGACACGAAGTTCGCGTCGCTCACGCCACCGACCGACGTGCCCTCCAGAACCCGGCCGTGCTCCTGCGCTGCCGCCTTGGCGTGCTCGAACAGCTTCTCCGAGAGCGGGTTCGGGTTCATCGGCGGGCGGTTCCACTCGCCGGTGAGCTCGACCCGGATGCGGTCGTCGGCCACGGCCAGCTCGCGGAAGCCCGCGTCGATGCGGGCCATCTCGGCCGGGTCCTGGATGCGGATGTCGATCTCGCAGGTCGCCCGGCCGGCCACCACGTTGCGACCGGTGCCGCCGTTGATCAGCCCGACGTTGATCGTGGTGCCGCGCTCTGGATCTGCGAGCCCGGTGATCGCCGGGATCAGCTCGGCGATGGCGTGGATGGCGCTGGCGCCCGCCTTCGGGTCGAGGCCGGCGTGCGACTCGACGCCCTGCACCGACAGGTCGAACAGACCCATGCCCTTGCGGCGGATCTTGGCCATGCCTTCGCGGCTCGCCTCCAGGACGAGCGTCGCGGTCACCTCGGTGCACGCCTGCTCGATGTGCTCGCGCGACGCGAGGCTGCCGATCTCTTCGTCGCCGGTGAGCAGGAACCGCACCGACGGGCGCGGGACGTCCAGCTCGCGCAGCAGGCGCAGCGCCCACACGCCGTGCACGATGCCTGCCTTCATGTCCAGGCAGCCGGGCGCGGTGATGCGGTCGCCGTCGACGGTGAAGGGCCAGTCCGCGAGCGTGCCGATCGGCCACACCGTGTCGTAGTGGCACAGCAGCAGGACGGTTCCGTCGGCCGTGCCGGGGTAGGTGACGTCGAGGATGTCGCCGCGATCGCCGCAGTCGTGGCGCTGCCGGGCAGTCGGTTCACCGAGACGTTCGGTGAGCCACTGCTCGATGTCGGCGAGCCCGGCATCCAGGGCCTGCTTGTCGCTGCTGGGGGTTTCGTGCTCCACCAGCCGCCGCAGGTCCGCGAGCACCTCCGGAAGCTCCTGCTCGGCCCGCGCCACCAGCTTCGTCGTCACAACTCACCTCTCAGAACCTTCGTCGCCCGGCGTGTCGTGCTGAGCGACAGTCTTGCCTGAAACTGCCAGGCCATTCCACGTGCAAGGGGAGTGCCAGTTTCAGTGCCTGTCTTTGATCATTGATTTTTGTCTTTGAAACGCCGTAGACGTTTAGCCCGCCCTCGGCGCTTGCACCGCCGCGGGTTCTCAGACGTCGCCTGGCGAGGACGGCCCAGCCGCCGTGCCTTGGCATACATAAGGCTGGGCACCCGCAGTCCAGGCGGCGTCTGAGGTTCCACTACCTGCACCGCTACGCAAAAAGAGTTCGGAGACAGTGTTTGTCAGCGCACCGGGGCGCCGGGGCCCAACGGGATGCCCAGGGCCCACCAGGCCATGAAGAACAGCGTCCAGGTGACAAGGATTGCGAAGGAGATCGGGAGCGTCATCGACATCAGGGTGCCGATTCCGGCTTCCTTGCGGTAGCGCTGCAGCAGTCCCAGCGCCATCGCGAAGTACGGGCTCATCGGGGTGATCAGGTTGGTCGCCGAGTCCGCGATCCGGTAGACGGCCTGCGTCGCCTCCGGGGTCACGTCGAGCAGCATCAGCATCGGTACCACGATCGGGCCGACCAGCGCCCACTGCGCCGAACCGCTGGTGATCACCAGGTTGATGCAGGTGACCAGCACGATCAGACCGAGGAACAGCACCAGCGGGTGCACGTTCGCCGACTGCAGCAGCGCTGCGCCGTGGATGGCGAGGACCTCGCCCATGTGGGTCCACTTGAAGAAGGCCAGGAACTGCGAGGCCGCGAAGAACAGCACCACCACCGGTGCCAGGTCGACCACGCCCTTGGCCATCGCGGCGGGGATCTCGCGGGCGGTGGAAAGGCTGCCGGTCGTGCGGCCGAACACCGCGCCGGTCAGCAGGAAGACAGCCCCGAGCAGGTAGGCGACGCCGGTGATGAGCGGCGAGTTGAGGATCCCGTCGTCCTCCCCGCGGAACGGTGAGCCGGACGGCACCAGTGCCACCACCAGCAGCGCCAGCACAGCCAGCAGGGTGAGACCGGAGTTGCGCAGGCCGCGTCGTTCGATCGCGCTGAGCTGCATCTCGCCCAGCTGCTCGTCCGGGCCGTCCCCGTCGGCGTTCATGTCCTCGGTGCGCTTGGTGAGCACGAACTCGGTGACCAGCGTGATCACCACGGCGAGGAAGAGCGCCGAGCCGATCGAGAAGAAGTAGTTGGCCAGTGGCGTGACCACGTAGTTCGGGTCGATGAAGTGGGCCGCCGAGGTGGTCAGCCCGGCCAGGATCGCGTCGGTCGGGGTGAGCAGCAGCGAGGCGTTGTACCCGGCGGAGATCGAGCCGAACGCGACCACCAGACCCAGGATCGGGCTGCGGCCGACGGCCTTGAACACCAGCGCACCCAGCGGGATCAGCACCACGTACGCGGCGTCGGAGGCGACGCTGCCGCTGATGCCGGCCAGCGCGACGACGAACGTCAGGTACTTCGCCGGCACGCGGGTGACGCTGCCGCGCAGCATCGCGTTGAGCATGCCGCTCTGCTCGGCGACCGAGACGCCCAGCATCACGGTGATGATCAGCGCCAGCGGCGGGAACTTCGCGAAGTTCTCCACCGCGTCGCCGAAGATCGTGGCCATCCCCTCGGCGGTCAGCAGGCTCTTGACCTCGATGGTCTTGCCGTCCACCGGGGACACCGCGGAAGCGCCGAGGGCGTTGAGCACCGCGCTGAGCGCGATCACCAGGAGCGCCATCAGCGTGAACAGCCAGAACGGGTGGGGCAGTTTGTTCCCGAAGCGTTCGACGCCGCGCAGGAAGCCCAGCAGCAGCGACATCGACCGGGTGGGGCGCGCATTCTCCGTGTTGGTCAACCGAGCTCCTAGAGATCCGATCCGGCCACCCTGGGCCGATGGCGGCCATTGAAATCGGACATGGAGCTATCTGTCAATAGTGAACCGTGAAGTGGTGCATCTATTCGATCCCGATGCCCTTGGTGGGCGTACTATCACTCGTTGTGGATGGCGACTTCGTGTTGGACGACCTCGACCTGGACCTGGTGTCCGCGTTGCAGGAGGCGCCGCGCGCGCCGATCAACGCGCTGGCCGATGCAGTGGGCAGTTCGCCGACCACGGTGGGGCGGCGGTTGCAGCGGCTGCACGCCGAGCAGGTGCTGCGGGTGATCGGCCAGCTGGACTGGACGCTGATCTCAGACACCCATCCCCGGCACGTCTGGATCACCACCGCGCCCGGCCAGCTGCAGGACGTCGCCCGCCAGGTCGCCGAAATCCCCGAAGCCCAGTACGTCGCGATGGCCACCGGGCGCGCCGACGTGTACTGCACCGTCCGGCCGTCGAGGCGGGATTCGGTGAAGGACCTGCTGACGCGACGTCTCCCGTCGGTGCCGGGCGTGGTGTCGACCCAGTCGGATCTGGTGCTCAAGCCGTTCGGCCGGGCCGAGGCCTGGCGCATCGATCGCCTCGACGACGACCAGCGCGCCGCTCTTGCGCCCTACCGGATCGAGGCGCAGGAAGTGGTTGCGCCGCAAGCGCTTTCCGATATCGAGTGGGAGGCGACCCGGCTGCTGCACGCCGATGCGCGGCTGACGTCTAGCGACCTGTCCCGGGCGCTGGGCGTCAGCCAGTCCACCGCGCACCGGCTGATCGCCGGGCTCCTGGAGCGGCAGGTCATCCGCCCCCGCGTGGAGGTGGAGCCGGGGTTGCTGGGTTTCCACCTCGAGGTGGCGCTGTCGTTGTCGACCGAGCCCGGCTCGACCGAGGAGGTCGGGCAAGCGCTGGGACGGCACCCATCCGCCCGCTACGTCTCGATGGTCGCGGGCAACGCGACGGTGATCCACCAGGGCGTGTTCCGCGGTGAGGAGCACCTCGCCGACTTCCTGTCCCACGACCTGGCCGCGCTGCCCGGCATCCGCTCGGTGGAGGTCTCGGTCGTGCTGGACGTCCTGCGCCGCTATTGGATCAATCGCTCCGGGTACCGGCTGGGCCGAGGCGGTTTCCCGCTCAACCCCCGCTGAGCGCTCATCGCGATGCTGAATCGCTTTGAACCACAACGGGATCTGGTGTTGTGATCGGGTGAGTTCAGCATCGCGATCTCCGCCGGGGTCGGTTACCGGGCTGGCCGGACCGATGGCCGGGGCTTGCGGAACGGGACGATGCTCCACCACGTCGCGCAGCGCCAGACCCACTCCATCGGGCCGTATTGGAAGCGGGCCAGCCACCAGCGGCTCCAGAGGATCTGGACCAGGGTGATCCCAGCGGCCAGCACGAAGAGCAGTCCCCACTCGGCGGATTCATACATGCCGAGCAGGTTGCCGAACGCGATGGTCAGCAGCGTCGCGGTGACGTAGTTCGTCAGCGCCATCTTCCCGAGCGGTTCGAGGATCGGGGACAGCGCTCGGCGGGCCGGGGTGCGCAGCAGCAGGAGCAGGCCGGTGGAGTAGGTGATCGCCATGAACAAACCGGCGGCCGCGGGCACCGAGCTGGTCCACGCCGTCTCCAGATCCATCGGCCACTGCATCGCCAGGAAAACGGCAGAGACGGCGGCGGAGAGCCCGAACACCGCGGCGATCTGCGCGCCGCGCTCGTGCAGCGTGGCGATGACCCCGGACTGCGCGAGCCCGAATCCGGTCAGCAGCAGGCCTGGGATCAGCAGCGTTCCGCCGATGCCGAGCGTGAGGACCGTGGTGATCATGGCAACGCTGATCGGGAGGTTGGCCCACCACGGCAGGAAGCTCATCGGCAGCAGCACGAGCAGCCCGAAGATCGCGTAGGGCAGCAGCGCTTCCCCTGGTTGCAGGAGCTGGTGCAGCGCACCGAAACCGGCGAGCACCAGCAGGCGGCGCAGGAGCACGACGCGAGGACGGGCCGTGCGCTGTCCCGCGCTGGCCAGGAAGATCGCGAACCCGACGCCGAACAGCAGCGAGAAGATGGGGAAGAACCGCTGCTGGACGAACAGGTCGAATGCATGCGGTACCGGCAGCTCCGCGAAGTCGACGGTCCTGGTCAGGTGCAGGATCGGTGGGATGTTGACCAGGAGGATCCCGCACAGCGCCAGGCCCCGGAGCGCATCGAGCTCGCCGATGCGCCGACTGCCGGAAGTGGTGGACAGCCGGACGGTGGGCGCCTCGGGCATGCGGGCCGTCGGTGCGTCGACCGGAGCGGGGGAGTTCGAGATCGGGTAGTTCACGCCATCGATTCTGGCCGGGCCGCACCGCTTTGCATCATGACTCATCGGCTCGGCGGCATCGGTCGATCGGCCGGGCTTCGGTACGCGCGGACTCGACCGATCGACCGAGACGATCTGGCTCATCGGCTCCTTTCCGCTACGTCTCGCGACGGCGTCCGAGTGCGCGTCGACAGGATCCTTTCGTTGCACTGACAGGGATTTCGCGCCGCTGGTGCGAAGTGGACTGCTCCGAGCTCCGAATATTGCACTTGGCAGCAATCGATCAGGGCGAGGTAGAGTAGCGGGCCACCGCGTCGATCATCGACACAGTGCGGAACCGCCGATCCGTCCGGGGAAACGGGCGGCGGTCGATCAGGAATGCCAAGTTCGATGGGGGTTTGTGACAGTGGGACGCCTTCGGTCCACGATCACCGGTTTGTTCGCTCGTTTATACCTCGCGCGCGCCCGCAAGAAGGGGCTGAGCTCGGTCCTGCCGGCGGCCGCGCTGATGCCGCTGCAGCGGACCGGACTCGATCCCGTCCCAGCGCTCGGCGCGATCCGCGAGCGGGAACCGATCAGCCGCCTGGACCTGCCGTTCGCGGCCAACGTCTGGCTGGTCACCGGCTACGACGAGGCGAAGGCGGTGCTGGGCGACGCGGGGAAGTTCAGCAACGACTTCACCAACCTCGTCGGATACGCGGGCGTTACCGCCGAGGACAACCCCGGTGGTCTCGGATTCACCGATCCACCGGCGCACACCCGGTTGCGGCGCCTGCTGACGCCGGAGTTCACCATGCGGCGGCTGGCCCGGTTGACCCCGGAGATCGAGGCGATCGTGCAGGAGCGGCTCGACGTGATGGCGGCCGCCGACCAGCCGGTCGACCTGGTGACCGAATTCGCGGTGCCGATCCCGTCGCTGGTGATCAGCGAGCTGCTCGGCGTTCCTTACGGCGACCGCGAGGAGTTCCAGCAGCTCAGCGTGGCGCGCTTCGACGTCTTCGACGGCGTGGGTGCGTCGCTGGGCGCGATGTCGCAGTCGCTGGACTACCTGCACGGCGTCGTGCGCAAGCAGCGCGAGGAACCGGGCGAGGGGTTGCTGGGCGCGCTGATCCGGGACCACGGCGACGAGGTCAGCGACCGGGAGCTGGCCGAACTCGCCGACGGTGTGCTCACCGGTGGTTTCGAGACCACGGCGAGCATGCTCGCGCTGGGCGCGTTGGTGCTGCTCGAGGACCGGGAACTGCTGGAGCGCGTCCGCGACGACGACGAGGTGGTGCCAGGTCTGGTCGAGGAGCTGCTGCGCTACCTCACCGTCGTGCAGGTGGCGTTCCCTCGATTCGCCCGCGAAGACGTGGAGATCGCCGGAGTCCGGATCGAGCGGGGCGACGTCGTGCTGTGCTCGTTGAGCGGTGCGGACCGGGATGCCGTGCTCGGGCAGGGAATGGAGGGTTTCGACGGCGATCGTCGACCGACGTCCCACCTGGCCTTCGGGCACGGCCTCCACCGCTGCATCGGTGCCGAGCTGGCCCGCATGGAGCTGCGCGCGGCCTACCCAGCACTGGTGCGCCGGTTCCCGGACATCCGGCTGGCGGTGCCCGCCGCGGAGCTGGAGTTCCGGAAGGCCTCGATCGTCTACGGCCTGGATTCCCTGCCCGTGCACGTCAAATGACCCGGTTCACAGGTGCAGCGCGGCCAGTTCGCGCGGACCGCGCCGACGTCGAGGTCATCGCGTTTCCGCAGGCAGGCGAGCAGGGAGTCCCGGAGTTCCTCGCCGAGGCGCTGTCCTCCGGAATCAAGCCAGGGAAGTGTCAGTTTTAGTACTGCAACGGCAGTTCAGGGGTAGCCGCGTTTTCGGTAGTGGCTGGTTCGGGCTTGGAGTTGGCGTTGTCGGCGCCAGTGTG
>NZ_JBSFBZ010000076.1:0-28467 GCF_053593195.1 Saccharopolyspora sp. NPDC002376 | reverse complement strand
TTTGTTTTTTTCTGTTTTATAGAGGTGTTTTTTTGGTATGCGAAAAACAAACAAGAAGAAGCGGTGGCGGCTCTGTGCTGAGCCGCCACCGCTTCTTCTTGTTGGTCAGGGGTTCTTGGGGTCTTGGCCGGTTTCGCCGGGGCCCTTCTCGTCGGTGGGCTTCGGCGGTTGGCCGTCCGGGTGCTCGCGCTTGAGCATGCCCTCGACCTTGTTGCTGACCGTCTCGATCTTGTCGTGGTACTTGCCGCCCGTGGCCTTGTCCAGGCTCGACTTGGCGGCGTCGAGGCCCTTCGCGGCGCTCGGACCCGCCTTCTCGGCGAGCTCCTCCGCCTTACCCTTGGCCTGGTTCGCCAGTTCCTTGGCCTTGTCCAGGAAACCCATCTTCTCGCCTCCCGAGGCTGACGCCCGGTGAGCCACGCCTGGCGCCGCTCCCGCGGCATTGCGGACCTTGTGCCATCAACTGTAGTCGATGTCACATCCGGGATCGGTGGCGTCCCCGCTCGGTTCCCGGAGTGCGGGATGATGGGGGTGCGCCCACCTGCGACGATCGGGCGCGTAGTCGGCGGGAGGACTGGAGTTGAACGGCGACACAGGTCGGGAAGAGCGGCAGCGGCGGCGCAAGCTCGCGGAGATCTTCGGCGACGTCCTGCCGGAAACCACCTCGGACGACCGGCCGGACCGAACGCCCCCGGACGATCAAGAGCGCTGGTACCGCGAGAACCGTCCTCCGCATCACGACCCGCGCTGACCCGAAGCGCGACGGCTACCGAGTCAGTTTTGCCTGGGAACCTGTTTTGAACTCGTTTTGCGTGGCGGTGCGGGTAGCGGAACCTCAGCGTCCGCCTGGTCTGCGGGTGCCCTGACTTGTGTGTGCCAATACGCGGCGTCAGGGCCGTCCTCGCCAGGCGAACGCTGAGCACCCGCGGCGGTGCCGGTTGCGAGGGTGGGTTATGCGCCTTCGGCGCATCAAAGGCAAAGGATCAAAAACCAGGATCAAAGACAGGCTCTAAAACCGACCGGGCGCGGGAGGATGTCAGTTTTTGGGCAAAACTGACACCCGCTCCGTGCCGTGCCCTGGCTCAGTTCTGCTGGCCCTTGCTGAAGGTCGTTGTGGCCTTCGCGTCCTGCTCGGGTGCCAGGCCCTTGACAGCGGGCAGGCCCTGCTCGCGGCGCAGCAGGTCGCGGATCTCCTGCAGCAGCTCCACGTCGGTCGGGTCGACCTTTTCTACCTGGCCCTTCTTGCGCCGATCGTTGATCGTCTTCATGGGCAGCACGAACAGGAAGTAGACCACCGAGGCGGTGATGAAGAAGGTGATCACCGAGTTGATCATTGCGGCGAAGTCGATGATCGACGCCTCGTTGCCCTCGCGCAGCTGGATGCTCAAGCCGGTGACGTTGCCGCCGCCGGTGGCCGCGATGATGGGCTTGATGATGCTGGTCGTGAAAGACGTGACCAGGGCGGTGAACGCGCTACCGACCACGACCGCGACGGCCAGGTCGACCACGTTGCCGCGCATCAGGAAGTCCTTGAAGCCCTTGAGCACGGATGACGCTCCTCTTGGAACAGGGTGATCCGGCGGGATCACGTACGGATGAACGCCGAATAGATGGGGTAATCGGCGCTGAGATGCTACTCAGCGCAGCGTAACGGTCACCGTCTGGTTGAGTGATGCGGCGGCCACGTCGCCCGCAAGTCGCTCCGGTAGCCCAACGAAGACTAATCTGCCCTGCTCACGGCGGTCCGATGTGGACTGGACCGCGATGACCTGGGCGTTCTCGGCGAGCACCGAACTCTCCTCGGAATGGGCGGCAGCTGTCACGATGTCCACCCGCCTTCCGGGAGTGAGGAAGTCCGCGACTTCCGGGTCGGCGAGCCGGATCGGCGCCGACACGGTCCCGGCGCCGGAAGCCACGGTCGGGCCGTTGAACCGCACGTCGGTCAGCAGTTCTCCCTGGCGAGCGGCCGCGCCGAGCACCCGGCCGAGCGCGGCGGAGGAGTCCTGCAGCGCGCCGTCCGGCACCAGGTCGACGGGTATCTCGCGGTGCTTCACGTCCACTTCGGACAGAACTCTGCCGGGCGGCAGGTCGCGCGCGGCGACGAGCACCGGCACGCCGGCACCCGGCGGTCCGTGGTCCTGCACTGCCAATGCGGCTGCGAGCAGCAACAGTGCGAGCGCCGCTGTTCGGCGCAGCAGCAGAACTCCGCGTCGGGCGCGGAAGAGCGCGGTGATGCGATCGCGCAGCGATGCGTCCAGTCGGTCCTTCGAAGCCATGACCAGCTCCCTTTCCTCCGAGGAGATCGAACTCCTCCGAAGTTAGGAGCGGCGATCGGCGATGGAAAGGGAGTTTTGGAAATCTGTGGACAAGCCAGTCCGATGTGGACAACTCGGATCACACGAACGTTTTTTCGGCGATCACTCCGCGCACACGAAATCGCCGACCGCGGCAAACGGCGGTCGGCGAACGAGGGTCTGGCTAGCTCAGGAAGCGGCAGCCGTCGGGGTCGAGCTGCTCGAGGCCTTCGAGGAGCTGCTGGACGACGAGCTGCTCGACGAGTCGCTCGAGGACGAAGAGCTCGACGAGTCGCTCGAGGAGGAGCTGCTGGCCGTGCTGGACGACGAGTTCGACGACCGGTTGTCGGTGCGGTAGAACCCGGATCCCTTGAACACGATGCCCACGGCGTTGAACAGCTTGCGGAGCCGACCCGTGCACTCCGGGCACTCGGTGAGCGAGTCCTCACTGAACGACTGCACCTGCTCGAAACGGTGATCACACTCGGTGCAGGCGTACTGGTAAGTGGGCACGGCCGCGAACCTCCGGCATCTCGTCTTGGCACTCGAACTACAGGAGTGCTAACACGATGATGCTTCACGACAGGTGCCCGGTGCAAACAGGCATGTGTCACACGGGTAGCGACACAACCCCGCGCCGTGGTGTCAGCACGCCGGTCATCCGCACGTCGTGCGGCTCGCCGGGCAGCTCAGCCACGAACTCCTCGTCCCGGACCACGGCGATCAGCGGCGCCTCCGGCGAGGCCATCGGCAGCGACCGGTCGTAGTGACCAGCCCCACGCCCCAGCCGCACGCCCCGCCGATCCACCGCCAGTGCCGGGACCAGCAGCGCCTCCGCTTCCCCGATGGCCGCCGCGCCAAGCCGCTGGCCTGCGGGTTCCAGCAGGTTGAAGGGGGCAGGACGCAGCGATTCGGGCCCGGTGTAGTCGGCCCACTCCAGTGGCGCCCGGCGGTTCACCACCACCGGCAGCAGCACCCGCAACCCGGCCGCGCGCAGCGCCTCCAGCAGTTCGGGCGAGCCAGGCTCTCCGCCCACCGGGACGTAGGCCGCGACGGTCCGCACCGGGTGCTGCCGCAGCCAGCCGAGCACCGCCTCCTGCACCGCCCCGGCATCGGCCGAGCGGGTGGTTTCGTCCACGTCACGGCGCTGGAGCAGCAGCTTGCGGCGCCAGTCGTCCTTCGTCGTAGCGGATTCGTCCAGCGAGCTCACACGTTCACTTTAAGGTTGCCCGATAGGCTTCCGGGCCATGAGCAGCCCGACGAGCACGCCCACCGCGTTCCGGACCGCCATCGTGCCCGCAGCCGGATTGGGGACCCGGTTCCTGCCGACCACGAAAGCGGTGCCCAAGGAGTTGCTCCCGGTCGTGGACACCCCCGGGATCGAACTGGTCGCCACCGAAGCGGCCGATGCGGGCGCACAACGCCTGATCATCGTGACCTCGCCGGACAAGAGCGCGGTCACCGACTACTTCAAACCGCAGCCCGAGCTCGAGCGGACGCTCAAGGAGCGCGGCAAGGACGAACTGCTGGCGAAGGTCCGCCGCGCGCCCGGCCTGCTCTCCGCCGAGACCGCGGTGCAGGACCGGGCCCTCGGGCTCGGCCACGCGGTGGGCTGCGCCGAACCGAACCTGACCGATGACGATGACGCGGTCGCCGTGCTGCTCCCGGACGACCTGGTGCTGCCCACCGGCGTCCTGCAGCGGATGGCCGAGGTGCGCGCTCAGCACGGCGGCAGCGTGCTGTGCGCCTTCGACGTGCCGCGCGAGCAGACCTCCGCTTACGGCGTGTTCGACGTCACCGACACCGACGACGAGGACGTCAAGCAGGTCCGGGGCATGGTGGAGAAGCCGGCGCCGGAGAAGGCCCCGTCCACCTTCGCCGCGGCCGGCCGCTACCTGCTTGACCGAGCGGTCTTCGACGCGCTGCGCCGCATCGAGCCCGGTGCCGGAGGTGAGCTGCAGCTCACCGATGCCGTAGCGTTGCTGATCTCCGAAGGACACCCGGTGCACGTGGTGGTCCATCGCGGTGGGCGACACGACTTGGGAAATCCTGGCGGTTTCCTCAAAGCTGCGGTGGACTTCGCGCTGAAGGATCCCGAGTACGGACCGGACCTGCGGGCCTGGCTCGTCGAGCGGATCGCGGAGAACGACGAACTGTCCTGATCAGCGGCTTACCGCGCTCGCTTGGCGGCGCCCGGGGCAGGACGTGATGACAGCCATGCCGGGCGGCGGCTCGGTGCGCGGGAAGAGGACGACAGCCATGCGTTCAGTTGACGAGCAACTCGCACGCGTTCTCACGGCAGCTGTCCGGCCCGCGCCGGTCCGCGTGGCGATCTCCGAGGCGCAGGGTCTGCTGTGCGCCGAAGAGGTCGTCGCCGAACAGGCGCTGCCCGGATTCGACCAGGCCGCGGTGGACGGCTACGCGGTGCGCAGCGTGGACGTGCAGGCCGCCGCTGAGGACGAGGTCGTGCTGCCGGTCGTCGGCGAGATCCCGGTCGGCTCGCGGCAGCCCCGACGGCTCCAACCGGGCCAGGCAGTCCGGGTGGACACCGGCGCGCCGCTGCCGACGCTGGCCGACGCCGTGGTCCCGCTGGAGTACACCGACGAGCACCCGGCCAAGGTCACCGTGCGCCGTCCGGTGCCCTCGGCAGCGTTCGTCCGCCGCACCGGTGAGGACGTGCAGACCGGCGACGTGGCGGTGCGCCGCGGTGCGCCGATCGGTTCGGCGCAGGTCGGACTGCTGGCCGCGGTCGGTCGCGACAAGGTGCTGGTGCACCCGCGGCCGCGGGTCTCGGTGATCTCGGTCGGTGAGGAGCTGGTGGACGTCGACCGCACGCCCGGCCAGGGCCAGGTCTACGACGTGAACTCCTACGCGCTGTCAGCCGCCGCGCGGGACGCGGGCGCCGAGGTCACCCGGGTCGGGATCATGAGCAGCGACCCGCGTCGGCTGCGGGAGGTCGTCGAGGGCCGCCTGCTGCTGTCGGAGATCGTGGTGGTCGCCGGTGGTGTCGGCGGCGCTGCGGGTGCCGAGGTCCGGACGGCGCTGGCCGATCTCGGCGAACTGGACGTGACCAGGGTTGCGATGCAGCCTGGTTCGGTGCAGGGCTTCGGACGCCTGGGACCGGACGAGATCCCGACCTTCATGCTGCCCAGCAACCCGGTGAGCGCCCTGGTGGTGTTCGAGGTGCTGGTGCGGCCGCTGATCCGCGCGGCGCTCGGCAAGCCCAACCCGCACCGCCGCACCGTGACCGCCGAGCTGCTCTCGCCGATCACCTCCGCCGAGGGACGCCGCGGCTTCCTGCGCGGCCAGCTGCTGCGCGACCCGAAGAACGGCTCCTACCTGGTGCAACCGCTGGGCACCTCGGGATCGCACCTGCTCGCCTCGTTGGCAGAGGCGAACTCCCTGATCGTGGTCGAAGAGGAGACCGCCGAGGTCGGCGCGGGCGAAGAGGTCCAGGTCCGCTTCCTGTCGCAGCGCGCGTGAGCCGCGATGCAACCCACCGACGCTGATGGGTTCCCGATCGGACGCCACCCCGGTTGGCCGGCCGCGCTCGGCCCGCTGAACACGGCGCGCGGTGCGGTGGCGCTGCGCCCGCCGCGCCTGCGCGATGCCTCGGCGTGGAGCCGCACCCGGCTGCACGACCGCGCCTACCTGCAGCAATGGGAACCCACGGCGGTCGGTGGCTGGCAGGAGCGCAACGCCAGGACGGCTTGGCCCGGGCAGTGGGCGGCGCTGCGCGGCATGGCTCGACGTGGCCAGGCGCTGCCGTTCAGCATCACCGTGGACGGCGAGTTCGCCGGTCAGCTGACCGTCGGAAACATCGTGCGGGGCGCGCTGCGCTCCGGGTGGATCGGCTACTGGGTCGCCGAGCGGCTGGCCGGGGGTGGCGTGGCCACGACGGCTGTCGCGCTCGCCGTCGACCACTGCTTCGGCCCGGTGGGACTGCACCGGCTGGAAGCGACCGTGCGGCCGGAGAACCAGCCCAGCATCCGGGTGCTGGAGAAGTCCGGATTCCGCCGCGAGGGCCTGTTCCACCGCTACCTCGACGTGGCCGGGGACTGGCGGGACCACTACGTGTACGCGCTGACCGCGGACGAGATCCCGGAAGGCGCGGTCGCCCGCCTGATCCAGGGCGGCGGCGCCAGCCGACCCTGAGCTGGAGCGGTCGGTCATAGGCAAAGCTACCGCCAAACGGGTCCGAGATCTTGATCACTGACGGTCACCGCTGCGCCTGTCGGTTTTCGGCGAAATTGAACTGAACGGACTATCGAATGACGGCATTCAGCGGTGCGGAAAGCGACACGTCGATGTCGATGTTGCCGCTGACTCCGCTGAACGTGCGATTTTCTGGGCCAGGGGGAACTGGCCGTGTTCGGCGTGGCTCCAACACAGGAGTGACAGATGTGACTAGCGTGGCGATCGCAGACTTGTGTGCTGCCGGTGGCCAGGGGGAGGTGGCGAGGCATGCCCAGTTCGTTGATCTTCGCTGCTCTGGCGGCGGCGTGGCTGGTGGTGCTCGTGCCGATGTTCGCCCGCCGCCGCCAGGAAGTGTCCAAGACCACTGATTCCGCGCTCGCCGCGCGAGTGGTCCGACGCGGGAGCGGTCGGCGTCCGGCAACGCCCGGAGCCGCGACAACCGACAGGGTGCAGGAGGCGTTCGGGATGTCTGACACCGAGCTGGACGACGCGGTCGAAGAACACGACACCGAGGACAACTCGTGGCGTCGCGTGCACAGCGACGACGTCCGCGCCGGACGCCGCTACCGGCCCGGCCGCGGCGGGTTCGACCCGGAAGCCGCCGCGCTCGCGGCGCGCGCCAAGTACGCCCGGCGGCAGCGGATCGTCGTCGCCATGCTGGCGGTCGCGATCGTCACCGCGTTGGTGGCGGCCCTGTTCTGGCCGGTCATGTGGTGGCTGCACGGCATCATCGACCTGTCGATCGTCGGCTACCTGACCTACCTGCGTCGCCAGGTCCACATCGAAGAGGACGTCCGCACCCGCCGCCTCGCCCGGATGAACGGCGAGCACGACGAGGTCGAATACGACGAAGACCTCCGCGACGACGAGTACGACGAGGAAGCCGAGGATGACGTGGCCGAGCGCCGCGAGGCCCGCCCGGCCGCCCGCGCCGTCCGCGTCGAGATCGACGACGAGGACCCCATGTTCGATGAGCTGGACGAACGCACCTGGGAGCCCTACCGCCGCGCGGTCGGTGAGTGACACCTCCCGGCCAAGCAGGGGGGGTGCTGCGAATGCTGATTTCGGGGTTGCTAGAGTACTAATCACAACAAAGCCGAGAGGCCAAGTCCTCGAGGCAAGGGGCTGTAGCGCAGTTGGTAGCGCGTCTCGTTCGCATCGAGAAGGTCAGGGGTTCGATTCCCCTCAGCTCCACGCAATGGGAGGCTCGTGCTCGCTGAGAGCGCGAGCCTTTTTGCATTCCGCGTATCTATCGCGGGGGCCGAGCCCCCGCGGGCCCCCACGGTGCGGCGGGCACCTTTGCCGGGCTCCTCGCTGTGGGTGCCGTTCCCGGCTGGGTAGCTAACAGCTTTTTGGTTTCGGGCACGTTCTTTTGGTGTTCTCAGGTGGAAATTCCCTGCTCGCGCAAGGCTTTTCGCTATGGGTTCGATTCCCCTCGGCTTCACCTGGCGAAGAACGATGATCTTGCATTGAGGTGCGTCTGCGGAGTGGCCCGCTCGCCGCCTGGTGGCACTTCAGCGCCAACGAAGCCGTGACGGTCAGGGGCTGGTTCCCGTGATTCGCCCCTGTCTCATTGCATCGTCGGCGCGGTAAGCGTGCGGCGCACTCTTCTCGTGCGTTGACGCATAGCGGTCAATCTGTACGCTGAGCGTACTTTCTGTTCAGAAGAATCCCTCGAATCCTTTGGAGGTGGGGGGCTCGTGCTCATTGTCGGTCTTCAGGCCGAACTCTCTGCTGATGCGTCCCGCGGTGCGCACCACCAGGGGGACCAGTTCCTCGCGTAGTTGCTCGGCGTTGGAGCGGCCGGCGGACGTTGACGATGCGAGTGCTGCCACGACCGTTCCGGCCTGGTCGCGCACCGGTGCGGCGACGGACAGGAGGCCCTCTTCGAGTTCTCCGGAGACGATGGCCCAGCCCTGCTGGCGGACCTTTCGGAGTTCCTCCCGGAACACGGCCTGGTCGGTGATGGTGCGCGGGGTGTACGCCTTGAGTCCCGACTCCTTGATCGCGTGCTCGACTTCCAGCGGTGACGCCCACGCCAGGAGGACGCGCCCCATGGAGGTCGCGTGCGCGGGGACCCGGGTGCCGAGCGAGACGTTGATGCTCATGATCCGCCGCACCGGCACCCGTCCGATGTAGACGATCTCGGCGCCGTCCAGGGCCGCCAGTGAAGCGGATTCCTGCGTCTGCTCGGCCAGTTCCATCAGGTGCGGCTGGGCGAGGTCGGCCATCGCGTTCGATGCGGAGTAATGCTGCCCGATGCTGAGCACGCGCGGGGTCAGGGCCCAGCGGCTGCCGGCGCTGCGAACGTAGCCGAGGCGCTGGAGGGTGATCAGGATGCGGCGGACGGCCGGCCGGGAGAGGCCGGTGGCGGTGGCGATCTCGGCGAGGGTCGGGTTCGGTCGCTCGGCGTCGAAGGCGAGCAGCACGGTGAAGCCCCGCTCGATGCTCTGGATGTAGTCGCGGTCGGTCTCTTTGGTGGTCATCGCCGTCATTTTCCCGCATTCCCCTCTTGACTCGAACCTGTGAGTCAGTGCACCCTCCTTTGAACGCAAAGCGTTCAAACTGCACGCATAGCGTACAGGAGGTATCGCTCATGGGTCTCGACCACCGAGAACTCCGCAACGGACTAGGGCGGTTCGCCACCGGAGTCACCGTGGTGACCTGCCGCAACCACGAGGGCCAGCCCCACGGGGCGACCGTCAACGCGTTCACCGCGGTGTCACTGGACCCGGCCCTGTGCCAGGTGACGTTGACCCGGAAGTCGAAGGCGTGCGCCTACCTCGCAGGGGCGCCGTTCGCGGTCAACGTGCTCGCCGAGGACCAGCTCGCCACCGCCTGGCACTTCGCGGGGCGCCCCCAGGAGCCCCAACCGGAATGGGTGGAGACACCGCTGGCTCCGGTGCTTGTGGGCAACGCGGCGACGCTCACGTGCCAGCCGTGGCGCACCTACGACGGCGGCGATCACCTCATCGTCCTCGGCGAGATCGTCGGCATCGAGATCCGCGAGGTCGAGCCGCTGCTGTTCTACGCGGGCGGGTTCCGCGAGCTCCGCGACAAGGACCGGGCCCACTGGGCGGCGTCGGTCGACTGCCCGGACGCCGGCTGGTTCGACGCCGCCACCGACTTCTCACCGCTGTGGCGCGAGCGAGCCGCGGTTTCCTGACCGATTCCCCGTCAGAACGACCGTTTCAACGAAGAAAGGTCCAGCATGACCACGCACCAGGAGCACGAGACCCCCAGCCAGTCGTCGGGCAAGCCCACCGCGTCCCGGCCGATGACCGGTGAGGAGTACGTGGAGTCCCTGCGGGACGGCCGCGAGATCTTCCTCTACGGCGACAAGATCGACGACGTCACGACGCACCCGGCGTTCCGCAACTCGGTGCGGATGACCGCGCGGATGTACGACGCGCTGCACGACCCGGACAAGCAGGACGTGCTCACCACGCCGACCGACACCGGCAACAACGGGTTCACGCACCCGTTCTTCCGCACGCCGCGCAGCCGGGAAGACCTCGTCGCCGACCGCGACGCGATCGCCGCGTGGGCGCGGATGAACTACGGCTGGATGGGCCGCAGCCCCGACTACAAGGCCTCATTCCTAGGCACCCTCGGTGCGAACTCCGACTTCTACGAGCCGTTCGCGGACAACGCCCGGCGCTGGTACACCGAGTCGCAGGAGAAGGTCCTGTACTGGAACCACGCGATCATCAACCCGCCGGTGGACCGGGACAAGAACCCCGACGACGTCAAGGACCTGTTCATCCACGTCGAGAAGGAGACCGACGACGGGCTGATCGTCTCCGGCGCGAAGGTCGTGGCGACCGGGTCGGCGATCACGAACTACAACTTCATCGCCCACTACGGCCTGCCCATCAAGAAGCGCGAGTTCGCGCTGGTGTGCACCGTCCCGATGGGCACGCCGGGGATGAAGCTGATCTGCCGCAACTCCTACTCCAACGTCGCCGATTCGACGTCGAGCCCGTTCGACTACCCGTTGTCGAGCCGGTTCGACGAGAACGACACGATCTTCATCCTGGACAAGGTGAAGATCCCCTGGGAGAACGTCTTCATCTACGGCGACGCGGAGAAGGCCAGCACGTTCTTTCCCGGCTCCGGCTTCCTGCACCGCTTCACCTTCCACGGCGTCACGCGGCTGGCCGTCAAGCTCGACTTCCTCGCCGGGCTGCTGATGAAGGGCGTCGAGGTCACCGGCACCAAGGACTTCCGCGGCATCCAGACCCGCGTGGGCGAAGTGATCGGGTGGCGCAACATGTTCTGGGCGCTCACGGACGCGATGACGGCGAATCCGGACGAGTGGAAGAACGGCGCGCTCCTGCCGAACCTGGACTACGGGCTGGCCTACCGCTGGTTCATGACCCTCGGCTACCCGCGGATCCGCGAGATCATCATGCAGGACCTCGGCAGCGGGCTGATCTACCTTCCCTCGCACGCCGACGACTTCAAGTCCCCGGAAATCCGCCCGTACCTCGACCAGTACGTGCGCGGCTCCAACGGGTACGACTCCATCGAGCGGGTCAAGCTGATGAAGCTCATCTGGGACTCCATCGGCAGCGAGTTCGGCGGCCGGCACGAGCTCTACGAGCGCAACTACTCGGGCAACCACGAAGCCGTGCGCGCCGAGCTGCTCTTCTCCGCGCAGCAGTCCGGAAGCGCCGACGCGATGAAGGGCTTCGCCGAGCAGTGCATGGCCGAATACGACCTCAACGGTTGGACCGTGCCTGACCTGTTCAACCCCGGAGACACCACGCTGCGGGCCCGCTGACGCACCTCTTCGAGGAGATTTCCATGACCATCGCAGAACATTCCCCCACGGCCGCCGGTTCCGGTGCTTCGGCCACCGAGGCGTTCCGCGCCAGCCAGCAGGACCACGCCGCCGCCGATGTCTCGCCGGAGCGCGTCAGCACCGTCGTCGGCGCGGTGCTGGCGGGCGTGCACGACGCGATCCGGGAACACGAGGTCAGCTACGACGAGTTCCAGGCCGCCAAGCAGTGGCTCATCGACGTCGGTGAAGGCGGCGAATGGCCGCTGTTCCTCGACGTGTTCGTCGAGCACGTCGTCGAAGACGTCGCCGCGCGTTCTCAGCACGGCACGAAGGGAAGCATCCTCGGGCCGTACTACCTGCCGGACCAGCAGAAGCTCCCCGCTGTCGCCGACCTGCCCTCCCGTCCGGACGAGCAGGGCACCCCGCTGGTCTTCACCGGCCAGGTCCGCGACACCAGCGGAAACCCCATCGCCGGGGCCGAGCTGGACCTCTGGCACGCCGACTCCGAGGGGTACTACTCGGGATTCGCCCCCGGCATTCCCGACGGGAACCTGCGCGGCGTGATCGTCGCCGACAACCAGGGGCGGTTCCAAATCCACACGATCATGCCCTCCCCGTACCAGATCCCCACCGACGGGCCGACCGGAAAGCTCATCACCGCCGCGGGCTGGCACCCGTGGCGTCCGGCCCACCTGCACCTCCTGGTGCGGGCGCCGGGCCACCGGACCATCACCACGCAGCTGTACTTCGAAGGCGGCGAGTGGCTCGATAGCGACGTCGCCGAGGCCACCAAGCCCGAGCTGGTGCTCAACCCCCGTCCGCAAGGCGACGGCGCGTTGCGCGCTGACTACGACTTCGTCCTGGAACCGGCCTGACCAGTACCTCCGCCGGGCCCGTGCAACGGAGCGCGGGCCCGGCGGAACCTCAACAGAACGAGGATCTGATGAACGACATGCGGATCGACCGCATCGACACCGTTCTGCTCGACATCCCGCTGCGCCGTCCGCACCGCTTCGCCCGCACTGAGATGCACGTCCAGCCCGTCCTGCTGGTGTTCGTCCGCACCGCGGGCGGCGTCACCGGTATCGGAGAGGGTGTGGTTCCCGGCGGCCCGTGGTGGGGCGGCGAGTCCGTCGAGACCATGCATCTGGTCGTCGAGCGCTACCTCGTGCCAGTGCTGCTGGGGCGCACCGTTGACGACATCGCCGGAATCCGGCGCGACATCGACGACGTCGTCGCAGGCAACCTCTTCGCCAAAGCAGCGGTCGACGTCGCGCTGCACGACGCCTGGGCCCGCTCCCTCGGTGTCCCGCTGCACACGCTGCTCGGCGGCCTGGCCCGGCGCTCGATCCCGGTCACGTGGGCCCTCGGCACCGACCCGGCCGAGCAGGTCGTCGAAGAGGCGCTCAGCAAGATGGACGCGGGCCTGCACCGCAGCTTCAAGCTCAAGATGGGCGCGCAGGAACCCGCCGCCGACGTCGCCCGGATCTGCGCGGTCGCCGAGAAACTCGCCGGAGTGGCCAGCGTTCGCGTCGACCTCAACGCGCGCTGGGACCGGCTCACCGCGCTGAAGTACTTGCCTCAGCTAGTGGAGGCGGGAGTGGACCTCGTCGAGCAGCCCGTGCCCGCTGCGGAGATCGAGGCGCTCGCCGAGATCAACCGGGCTCTGCCGATCCCGGTGATGGCCGATGAAAGCCTGCGCACTCCTGCTGACGCACTGCGGCTGGCACAACTCCGCGCGGCCGACGTGTACTCGCTCAAAACGACCAAGTCCGGCGGGCTGCGTGGCACCAAGGCCATCGGTGAAATCGCGGCCGCTGCGGGAATCCCCTGCCACGGCGGCACGTCCATCGAAAGCCCGGTCGGCACCGCCGCATCGCTGCACCTCGCCTGCGCCTCCCCGGCGGTGACGTGGGGCAGCGAACTGTTCGGCCCCCTGCTCATGCGCGAAGAACTGCTCAGCACGCCGCTGCACTACGCCGACGGCGAGCTGCACCTGCCGGAGGGCCCCGGCCTCGGCGTCGAGATCAACCCCGAAGCCCTTCGAGCCTTCACCAGGAGCTGAACCGTGCTCTTCCACGTGCGCATGGACGTCGCCCTGCCCCACGACCTCGAACCCGCCGAACGCGACAGGCTGGTCGCCGACGAGAAGGCGCTGGCGCTGGAACTCCAGCGCGCCGGGGTCTGGCGGCACCTGTGGCGGGTCGTCGGCCAGTACAGCAACGTCAGCATCTTCGACGTCCCCACCAACGACGAACTGCACGCGCTGCTGTCCGGCCTCCCGCTCTTCCCGTTCATGACCATCCAGGTCACCCCGCTCGCACAACACCCCTCCGATCTGGCAGCGCAGCCATGACCACCGCGACGTCCTCCCGCGCACCGCTGTGGCACGGCCTCGGCGACATCCCCGCCGGACGGGGCTCGTGCGTGACCACGCTCGGCGTTTTCGACGGCGTCCACCGCGGACACGCGCACCTGATCGGCCACGCCGTCCGGCGTGGACGCGCGCTCGGACTGCCCGCGGTGATGGTCACCTTCGACCCGCATCCGGCACGAGTGGTCGGCGCGCCGCGCGACACGGCGGCTCTGACCACCGTCGCGCGGCGCGCCGAGCTGGCCTGCGATCTCGGAGTGGATGCGGTGCTGGTGCTGCCGTTCACCCGCGAATTCGCACAACTGCCGCCGGCGCGCTTCGTCGAGCAGGTGCTCGCCCGCGGTCTGCGAACCGCTGCTGTTGTCGTGGGCGCCAACTTCACCTTCGGCCACCGGGGCAGCGGTACCGCGACCACGCTGCACGAACTCGGCGCCGACCAGGGCTTCACAGCTCACGAAGTTCCCCTGGTGCAGGCGGAAGAAGCACCACATTCCTCCACCCGCATCCGGGAGTGCCTGCGCCGAGGCGACGTCCGGGCCGCGGCACTCGCCCTGGGCAGACCCCACCGCATCGACGGACACGCCAGCAACGGAATGCTTCGCGTAGCAGCGGGAACCGCGATTCCCGCGGAAGGGCGCTACTTCGCCGAAATCTGCAACGGGCAGAGCATCGAAGTCGAGGTGTCCCCCGGGGCGCACGTCGCGCTTCCTGGCGTGCCCTCCGGTCCCGTGAGCATCGAATTCCTCGCCCGCCTGAGCGAGTGATCGACACGCAGCGCGCGACCGCGACCATCCAGACGGTGAGCACCGACCCTGCGGTCAATTCAGACGGCGCAGGAGCCTGGATCTTTCTGCTGGGGTCGCCGCTGTGAGGATCACCGTGGCAGCTAGGGCGAATGCTCCGTCGAGTACTGCTTGGTCGGCCGATGGGGATGTGCCGTGGGTCGTGAAGTCCGCTGTGTGGTGGGCGGCGCCGTGGACTTCGTAGCCGATCATGGGTTGGATGCTCGGAACGACGTGCGACACGTTGCCCAGGTCCGTTGATGCGACGGCGTTTCGCGACATTGGGACGTGCCGTCCCCGGTGCTTCATGGCCTGTTGATACGTGCTCATCAGTGCTTCGTCTTGGATGAGTTCCAGGAAGGGGTGGCCGAGGGGCTCGGTGGCGAGTTCGGCGCCGGTTGCCAGTGCTCCCGCTTCGAGGCAGCGGAACACCTGGGCTTCCGCTTTGCGCAGCTGCTCGGCTCGGGGGGCGCGGATTTCGAGCCGCATCCGCGCCACGTCTGGAACGACGTTGACCGCCGTGCCGCCTTCGGTGACGATCGAGGACACCACGACTTCATGGGGGAGATGTTGCCGGAGCAGTCCGATGGCGTTCTGGGCGATGATCGTGGCGTTCAGCGCGTTGACCGCTTGATCGGGCGCCGTAGCGGCGTGCGCTGCGCGGCCTTCGTAGGTGATTTCCCATCCGGACATCGCGAGGGATGACTCGCCGATGCTGTCTTCGCCTGCCGCGTGTGCCATCAGGGCCAGGTGGACGTCGTCGAAGAATCCCTCGTTGAGGAGATCGACCTTCCCGCCTGTCGTTTCTTCGGCGGGTGTGCCCAAGGCCTTGACCGTCAGGTCGAGCTGGTCGGCGAACGGGGCGAGCAGCATTGCCGCGCCAGCGGACACTGCGGCGTTGACGTTGTGGCCGCAGCCGTGGCCGATCTCGGGGAGTGCGTCGTACTCGATGCAGAGTGCTGCGACGAGTTGGCCGTTTCCTGCGCGTGCGCTGAATGCCGTTGGTTGACTGGGCTTTTCGGCGTCGAGTGTGAATCCGTTGGCGGTCAGCAACTCGGTTGTGCGCTGGGTTGCCCGGAACTCGCATCCGCCCAGTTCGGGGTCGGCGTGAATCTCGTGGCTGAGCCGGATGATGTCGGGCCCTGCTACGTCGAGCTCTCGGGCGAGGGCCGACAGCGTTGCATCGGGTTCGGCTCGGCGGGTTGACGGCGCAGAGGTGGTCGGCATGCTCAGTTCGTCTCCTGCAGTTCGCCCGCGGAGCGGGGGTAGGACATGGCCAAGAACATCGCGGCGAGAGCACCGGCGGCCAGCGTGATCCAGATGACGAGGAGGCCGTCAAGCGCCACGCGTCCCGTCGGGGTGACGTATGCGGAGGTCAGCATCCGAATCACCGCTGCTCCGACGGCGATGCCAACGGACAGCGCGAGCTCGTTCAGTCCTGCGGCGGAGGAAGTCTGGTTGACCGGTACGCCTTCCACGGACAGCGCGCGGGTGGCGGCCTGGTACAGGCCGATCGCGAAGTTGAAGAACGTGAAGCCGACCAGGTAGCCCATCAGCGAAGCGTGTGCGACCGCGATGACGACGAAGCTGATCGTCAGCATGAGTCCGGCCAGGACGAGCACGGCCCGCTCGCTGATGCGCGTCATGAGTCGTGGCGCCATGAGCGACGCCGCGAACGAGGCGAGGGATGTCAGCGAGCGGATGACGGCGATGGCCAGGGGGCTGAGGGCGTGTCCGAAACCGGCCTCGCCGGGATCGGCGCTGAGGAAGATCCCGTTCGTGCCGAAGTAGCAGATCGAGGAGAAGCCGAACAGGAACGTCACCGCTGTGATGGCTCGAATCGGCCGGTGCTGGAGCATCCTCAAGTCGAGGAACCGTTGCGCCCCGTCCGCTGGGCGGCTGTCGAGGCGGATCCAGACCGCGAGCGAGACGACGCCGAGAACGCCTGCGACGAGCGTGCGCGGGTCGGCCCATCCCCATTCGGGCCCCATCGACAGTGCGACGACGACGCCGAGGAGGCCCAGCGTCGATGTCACGAGAGGCAGCACCGAAAGCGGCTGTCGGGTCGGCGTTCCGACGTCGGGGAGCACGTACGTGCAAGCGACGGCGGCGAGGGCGAACGGCACCCCGACCCAGAAGCCGAGCTCGGGGTGGCGAACCCCGACGATGCCGGCCAGCAGACCGCCGGTGCCGATCGAGATCATGAGGACGCCGATCAGCGTGCTCACGCCCGAGCGGGTGTGGGTGGGAGCTGCGACGCGCAGGATTCCCATCATGAGCGGGATGAATCCGACGACGCAGGTCAGGGCGACGACGCCGACGGTGACCGTGACCATGGACGGCGCAACGGCCATGAGGATCGCGCCCGCAGCGGTGATCAGGGTTGAAATGCGCAGAATTCGCCGGTATCCGTAGCTGTCGCCCAGCCTGGAAATGATCGGCGTCAGGATCGCGAAACTCACGTTCGAGATGAGGAACAGCCCGCTGATGGTGGGATCGTCGATATTGAAGACCGGGCCCAGCGCGGGAAGAATGGGGTTCAGGTATCCCTGCGTGACTCCGCTCAGCGATTCGATGGTCGCCATCGCGACGAGCATTCCCACGATGGCTCTTCGAGGCATCGTCGCTTCCGCGAGTTGGGGTTGTGAAGCGGTCATAACGTCCTTCCGAGACGAAACCACAGCAAGAATGGTGGACGCTGCGTGACTTGAGACACATACCGTAGAAGTCGACCGCGGCGTTGCGAGGAAATATACGAATTCCGCCTTGGAGGGGAGGGTGATGCAGGATTCTTCCGTCTTCGACGAGGTCGAGCTCGAAATCGTGAACGCGCTCCAGGTCAATCCGCGGGCGAGCCTCGAGCGCCTGGGTGATGTGCTGGGGCTGTCGCCGGCCACGATCGCGCGCCGCTGGGCCGGACTGCGCACCCGTGGTGACGCTTGGGTCACCACGGCGCCCGGAGCGAAATTCGGTTCCGTGGGAGCCTCGGCCTTCGTTCGCGTGTCATCGGCGCCGAGCGGTCTTCCTGCGGTGCTGGCCAGGCTTTGCGACCAGCCGCAGTTCGCGACGATCTCCCTCGTGACCGGCCAGAGCGATGTTTTCGTCGACTGCATCGCGTCGTCCAGCCAGGTCCTGGCGGATGGCCTTGACCAGGCGTTCGAGGGACTCGATGCGGTCACCCGTCGCGAGGTGCTCGTCGTTGTGCGCACGTTCCGGCAGGGCAACGAGTGGCGCGGCAACGCGCTGGGGCCTGGCGAGGTGCGAGCGCTCGCGCAGGAAAGGCTGTCCCCGCAGCGCGAAGCGGCCATCGATGACGTTGATGCGCGGCTGATCGCCGCCTTGGGCGAGGACGGTCGCGCGACGTGGCACGCGCTGGGCGGGATCGCCGGCGTTTCGCAGCAGACCGCCCGTCGTCGCGTGGAGCGCATGCTCGGAAAGGGCTACGTCGCGCTCAGGTGCGACACGTCGCTGGGCGGAATTCCAGTGGGAAATGTCGAAGTCACGTTGTTCGCGAATGTTCCCAGTCGAGATCTCGACACCGTTGGAGAACATTTCGCGCTCCAGTCGGCTTGCCGGGTCGCCGCGGAAGTGCTCGGCGCCGCCAATTTCATGTTGACGCTGTGGGTGCAGCAACTCAGCGATCTTCGGCACTATGAAGATCAGCTCGCGCAGATCTGCCCGAAAGCCGTGATCGTCGACCGGCAGTCCGTCATGCGGACTCGAAAGCGTTCGGGGAATGTTCTTGAGAACGACGGGCGCCGAGATCGATATGTGCCTATTGCTCTCTGGGGCTAGTTGATCGAGTTGTGTCGGGGTGGGTCGTGCGTCCCGAGGTCTCCCGTGACGTGCGGGTTGTGTCGGGGCTGTTGATGCTGACGGTGCTCGAGCACGTCCCGACAGGGGCCGTCGGCGCGTCTAAAATTGACTGATTCAAGAAAAACTGATAGCTCTTGGGGTACTGGTGTGACCGTCAGGGGCGGCTTTCGCAACTGCCTTCGGGGGCACTGGACGAACGACTGACTGCTGATCCACCGAGGAGCCAGTTTTGACTGCGAACAACCAGAAACCGTTGACCACGGTGGCCGGTGCCCCGGTCCCGGACAACCAGAACTCCCTGACCGCTGGTCCGCGCGGCCCGATGCTGCTGCAGGACGTCTGGTTCCTGGAGAAGCTGGCGCACTTCGACCGCGAGGTCATCCCGGAGCGCCGGATGCACGCGAAGGGGTCGGGCGCGTTCGGCACCTTCACGGTGACCAACGACATCACCCAGTACACCAGCGCGAAGATCTTCTCCGAGATCGGCAAGAAGACCGATCTGTTCGTCCGCTTCTCCACCGTCGCCGGTGAGCGCGGCGCGGCCGACGCCGAGCGCGACATCCGCGGCTTCGCGGTGAAGTTCTACACCGAGCAGGGCAACTGGGACGTCGTCGGCAACAACACGCCGGTGTTCTTCTTCCGGGACCCGCTGAAGTTCCCGGACCTCAACCACGCGGTGAAGCGCGACCCGCGCACCAACATGCGCGACGCCGAGAACAACTGGGACTTCTGGACCAACCTGCCCGAGGCGCTGCACCAGGTCACCATCGTGATGTCCGACCGCGGCATCCCGGCGTCCTACCGCCACATGCACGGCTTCGGCTCGCACACCTACAGCTTCATCAACGCTGAGGGCGAGCGGTTCTGGGTCAAGTTCCACCACCGCACCCAGCAGGGCATCAAGAACCTGACCGACGCCGAGGCCGAGGCCCTGGTCGGCAAGGACCGCGAGTCGCACCAGCGCGACCTGTACGAGTCGATCGAGAACGGCGACTTCCCGAAGTGGAAGCTGTACGTGCAGATCATGCCGGAGGCCGACGCGGAGAACTACAAGTTCCACCCGTTCGACCTGACCAAGGTCTGGTCGAAGAAGGACTACCCGCTGATCGAGGTCGGCGAGTGGGAGCTCAACCGCAACCCGGAGAACTACCACGCCGACGTCGAGCAGGCCGCCTTCAACCCGGCCAACGTCGTCCCGGGCATCAGCTTCTCGCCCGACCGGATGCTGCAGGGCCGGCTGTTCTCCTACGGTGACGCCCAGCGCTACCGCCTGGGTGTGAACCACCACCAGATCCCGGTCAACTCGCCGAAGTCCCCGGTGAACTCCTTCCACCGCGACGGCGCCATGCGCGTCGACGGCAACCAGGGCAGCACCCCGGGCATCGAGCCGAACTCCTACGGCCGCTGGCAGGAGCAGTCCGCGTACCGCGACCCGGCCCAGGCCGTGGGTGCCGTCGCCGACCGGTTCAACTACCGCGAGGACGACGACAACTACTTCGAGCAGCCGGGCAACCTGTTCCGCAACATGTCGGCGGAGCAGCAGCAGGTGCTGTTCGAGAACACCGCGCGGGCCATCAACGGCGCCTCCCAGGCGACCGTCGAGCGCCACATCGCCAACTGCACCAAGGCCGACCCGGCCTACGGCGAGGGCGTCCGCAAGGCGATCGAGGCGTTGGCCGCGGGCGAGCTCTGAGAACTTCTTGTTGAACTCGTTTGCGTAGCGGTGCCGGTAGCGGAACCTCAGAGCAAAAGATCAAAAACCAGGGTCGAAGACAGGCTCTGAGCCCAGGTTTGACGACCCAGTAGCGGGGCGGCGGTCGCTTCGGCGGCCGCCGCCCCGGTCTTCGTCCCGACCAGGAAAGAAGCACTCATGAGCGGACTCACGCCGGAGCAGATCCAGCGCGTCGTGGAGCTGGCGATGGACCTGGCGCGCGAAGGCCGGACCGAGCAGCTCCTGGAGTTCCTCGACCACGGCCTCCCGGTCGACGCGACCGACCCGGCGGGGAACAGCCTGCTCATGCTCGCGGCCTACCACGGCCACGCCGTCACGGTGCGCGCGTTGCTCGACCGCGACGCGGATCCGGACCTGCGCAACGACCGCGACCAATCGCCCATCGCGGGAGCGCTGTTCAAGGGCGAAGAAGAGGTCGTGAGGGTGCTCCGCGAAGCGGGCGCCGACCTCGACGCGGGAACGCCCAGCGCCCGCGCTGCGGCCACCATGTTCGGCCGCGAACACCTGCTCGGCTGAGTCGTACTCCCTCCTTCCCCGGTCGGGGACCCTCCTGGCGTCAGCGAAAGAAAATCTTTCGTCTTTACGCAGTCTTGTCGGAAAGATGTTGCTTCTTCTTGCAACCCTGATGTAATTCTTGTTGACAAGTGATGCGTGACACGGCGTCCGGGAGGCCGAAGATGACCGCTCAGCACGAGACCGTTCGCGACGTGGCACCGACTGACGTACCTGCGCCGCGCGAGGCGGGGACCGACGTCGTGGAGGCCCTGAAAGCGCAGGTCACCGGCGACCTGATGAACATCGTCGTGGACCTCGACGCGGGCGATGGCTGCAAGCTGCGCGACGCGCGCGACGGCACCGAGTACCTCGACCTGACGATGTTCTTCAGCTCGGCACCGCTCGGGCACGGCCACCCCGGCCTGCGGACCTCCGAGTTCGAGGCCGCGCTGGTGCGTGCCAGCCGGGTGAAGCCGTCCAACCCGGACTTCGCCACGTTCGAGCAGGCCCGCTTCGCCGAGACGTTCCGGCGCGTGGTCGGCATCGACGAGCTGCCGCTGCTGTTCTTCATAGACGGCGGCACCCTCGCGGTGGAGAACGCGCTGAAGGTGGCCTTTGACTGGAAGACGAAGCTCAACGCCCGCAAGGGAATCGGCGTGCGCGGCTCCCGCGTGCTGCACCTGGAGAAGGCCTTCCACGGCCGCAGCGGCTACACGATGTCGCTGACCAACACCGACCCGACGAAGATCCGCGACTACCCGATGTTCGACTGGCCGCGCATCCCCAGCCCGGCGATCGAACCGGGGGAGCGCTGGGACAGCGCCGAACTGCTGCCCGAGGAAGTGGTGGCCCTCGACGCTGCGCGCGCCGCGATGCAGCGCTACGGCCGGGAGATCGCCTGCTTCGTCTACGAGCCGATCCAGGGCGAGGGCGGCGACCGCCACCTGCGACCCCAGTTCCTGCTGGCGGTGCAGGAGTTGTGTCGGGAGAACGACGTGCTCACCGTCGCCGACGAGGTGCAGACCGGCATGCTGACCGGCCAGGCGTGGGCCCACCAGGCGCTCGGCCTGGAACCGGACCTGGTGGCGTTCGGCAAGCGCCTCCAGGTGTGCGGCGTGATGGGCGGTCGCCGAGTCCTGGAGATCGCCGACAACGCGTTCCGCGAGCCCAGCCGAATCAGCTCCACCTGGGGCGGTTCCCTGGTCGACATGGTCCGCGCAACCCGAATCCTCGAGGTCGTCGAGACCGAGGGGCTGCTCGAGCACAGCCGCCAGATGGGCTCGTTGCTGCTGGGCGAGCTGCGCGACCTGGCGGCGGAGTTCCCGTCGTTGGTGAAGGCCCCGCGCGGCCGCGGCCTGATGTGCGCGATCACCTTCCACGACCCGGCCAAGCGAGACCAGGCCCTGGCGATCGCCCGAGACAGCTACAAGACCCTGTTCCTCCCGTCCGGTCCGGACTCCCTGCGCGCCCGCCCGCCGCTTTCGGCCCGTCCGGAGGAGTTGGTCGAAGCGGTCGCAGCTCTCCGCAAGACCCTCGCCGACCTCGTCTGACCCGAACGCTCGACGAGTGCAGGGCGCTTTCGGCCAACTCGGTCGAAAGCGCCCTGCACCGTTAGATCCAGCCCTCTTGCCAGGCCTTGCGGGCGGCTTCGTGGCGGGTTGAGACGCCTAGCTTCGTCATCGCTGAGGAGAGGTAGTTGCGGACCGTGCCCGGGGCGAGGTGGACCGTCGTTGCGATGGTGGCGATCGTGCCGCCTTGCAGGGTGTGGGTGAGCAGTTCGAGCTCCCGGTCGGTGAGGGGGCAGGCGTCGCTGGTGAGTGCGCTGGCTGCGATCTCCGGGTCGATGTAGCGGCCGCCGTCGTGCACGTCGCGCAGGATCACCGCCAGGCGCGATGCGGGCGTCGTTTTGGGGACGAAGCCGCGGATTCCCGCTTGCAGGGCGCGTTTCAGGACGCCGGGGCGCGCGTGGCGGGTGACCAGCACGACCGGCACCTCCGCGCCGACCTGGCGGGCGGCCTGCACGCCGTCGAGCTCGGGCATCTCCAGGTCGAACACCGCGACGTCCGGCGCGTGCTCGCGCACCGCGCGGATCCCCTCCGCGCCGTTGCTGCACTGCGCGACGACCGACAGGTCCGGTTCCAGGTCCAGCAGCGCCGCGAGGGCGCCGCGGATCAGGTCCTCGTCGTCGGCCAGTACCACTCGGATCACGATGCCCTCCCCGGTTCTGCGGCGGTTCCGCGCAGTTCGAACCAATCGTCCACCAGGCTCGCTTCGACGTGGCCGCCCATCGTGCTGAACCGCTGGCGCAACCCGTCGATGCCCGAACCTGGCGCGCTGTTCGGTGGTTTCACGCGGTCGTTGCGCAGCACGATGCTGGTGCGCGAACCCTCGACGACGACGCTGAGCTGGCAGTTCTCCGCGCGCGAGTGCCGCAGGATGTTCGTCGTGCCCTCGCGCACCAGCGCGCCGAAGAGCGGTTGCAGCGGTGGCGGCACAGTTGTCGCGTCACCATCCACAGTGGTCTGAACTCCGGCGGCTTCCAGGATCTCGCGCGCGTTCTCGAGTTCGGTGGTGAGCTTGCTGCCGCGGTATCCGTGCACCACGTCGCGGGTGTCCTTCAGCGCTGTGCGGGCGAGTTCGGCGATCTCGGCGGCTTGTGCGCGCGCCGCCGCGTCGTCGTGGCCGACCAGGCGCTCGGTCAGCTCGCCCTTCAACGCGATCACCTGCAGGTGGTGGCCCTGGATGTCGTGCAGGTCGGCGGCGAACCGGAGGCGTTCGTTGGCGACCGCCAGCTCGGCGCTGACCGTCCGAGCCCGGTCGAGTTCGAGCACGATGTCCCAGAACCACACCGCGATGATGATCACGAAGATGCACATCAGGACGATGAACATCGCGTACGCACCGACGATCAGACCGAGGATCGGGTCGCTCGGCTGACCGGCGAAGACAGCGACCGTGCCGGTCAGCAGCACCGTGCCGATCGTCAGCGGCCAGCGCAGCCGGTACGGCGCGGCCGGCACGTGAATCCCGGCGAGCCCGCCGACCGGCATCGCCCACAGCACACCGCTGGGGTGCTGAGCCAGCGCGTAGGCCATGGCGCCCAGCGCGGCCGCGAAGACCGCTGCGTTCTGCAGCGGCCGGTGCTTGCCGTGACCCAGACCCTCCATCAGGCTGGTGGAGAGCCACACGCCGTCGACCACGGTGGCCAGCACGATCAGCGCCAGCACCACGACCCCGACGGTGCTGTAGAAGCCTTCCTCGACACCGGCCACCAGGTTCGCCAGCGGGAACACCGCGTAGACCGGTTGCAGCGGCACGAGCGACCACCAGGTGAAAGTGCGCAGGCGCCGGATGCGGCGGGGGTCGAATTCGGGAACGCTCACCCGTCCAGCATCGGACATTCGCGGCGATCGGCCGATCGATATGACATGAGTCATCGATTTCGCTGACAGAACAGCGCAGGACCGCTGACGGAACGCGCTACCGGCGCACTTCCGCTCCGACGACGCTGGTTCCCATGACAACACCAGTGATCAGCGTGCAGGGCCTGCGCTGCCGCTACGGCGAGTTCGAGGCCGTCCGCGGGATCGACTTCGACGTGCAGGCCGGCGAGCTGTTCGCCCTGCTCGGCACGAACGGCGCGGGCAAGACGACCACGCTGGAGACCATCGAAGGCCACCGGGAACCGAGCGGCGGAGTCGTGCGGGTCTTCGGGAAGGACCCGCGGCAGGACCGCTCGATCCGCCGCCGGATCGGCATCATGCTGCAGGAGGGCGGTTTCGCCGGCGACCTCACGGTGCTCGAATCGGCGGAACTGGGCAGCGCCCTGACCACGCGTCCGTCCGATGTGGACGAATCGCTGGCTGCGGTCGGGCTGTCCGGGCGGCGCGGGGTGCGCGTCCGGCAGCTCTCCGGCGGCGAGCGCCGTCGTCTCGACCTGGCGCTCGCGCTGCTCGGCGAACCGGACCTGCTGTTCCTCGACGAGCCGACCACCGGGATGGACCCGGAATCCCGCCGCGCCACCTGGGACCTGGTGCGCGGACTGCTCGCGCGCGGCACCACAGTCCTGCTGACCACGCACTACCTGGAGGAGGCCGAACGGCTCGCGCACCGGCTGGCGATCATGCACGAGGGGCGGATCGCGGTGTCCGGGCGGCTGATCGACGTGCTGGCCGCGCACCGCGCGCGGATCAGCTTCGACGCCCAGCGCGACGCGGTGCTTCCGCCGCTGGCCGGGACGGTGACCGTGACCGGCACGCACGTCGAGGTCCGCACCCCTGACCTGCAGCGGGACCTGCACGCACTGCTGTCGTGGGCGGACGGTCGGCTTGAGCTGAGCGGGCTACGCGCGCACCACGCATCGCTGGAGGACGTCTTCCAGGGCGTCCGGGAGGAGGCACTGGTCGCATGACTTCGGCTGTTCTCGCCCTCGGGCGCACGGAGTGGAAGCTGCTGTCGCGGAACAAGGCCGTGCTGCTCAGCGCGACGACCGTGCCGCTGCTGCTCGGATTCGTGCTGGCCAACAACATCCCCGGCGATGCCGGTCCGCTCGCCTGGGCCGGGGTGCTGGGCATGCAGCTGCTGGCAGTCCAGGGCTTCACCGTCTACTTCACCACGACCGCGACGCTGGCCAGCCGCCGCGAGGACCGCTACCTCAAGCGGCTGCGCAGCGGTGAGGCGTCGGACGCGGTGATCTTGGGCGGGCTGCTGCTGCCGGTGGTCCTGCTGGGACTGGCCCAGACGGTCGTGGTGATCGCCATCGCCGTCGCCATGGGCGCGCCGACGCCGGTCAACCCGTTTCCGCTGGTGCTGGCCGTGCTGATCGGGACCGCGATGTCCCTGGCAGCAGGCGCGGCCACCAGCGCCTGGACCGCGAGCTCGGAGCAGGCGCAGATCACCACCATGCCGTGGTTCATGGCGCTGATCGGCGGTGCGGTGTGGGCGTCGATGAGCGCCGAGATCACGCCGCTGATGCACCTCGTGCCCAGCGGCGGAGCGATGGACCTGGTGCGCGCGGCGATGACCGGCGGAAGCGCCCTCGACGTCCTCCCCGCCGTCGGCTCCCTCCTGGCCTGGACAGCCCTGCTGACGCTGCTCTCCCGCACCTGGTTCCGCTGGGAGCCCCGCACCTGATGCCTGCCGGTTTCGCGAGCTCGGGGGACTCGCGAAACCGGCACCTGCGGCTCAGCGCCAGGAGGGGAGCCAGAGTTCGGCTTGCCAGTGCTCCGGGGTGATCGGGTTTCCGTTGAGGACCGGCCAGAGCCAGATGAAGTTGGCGACCACCAGGCCCACGTACAGGGCCACCGCGAGCAGGCCGGTTCGGCGCCGTTCGAAGTTGTGCTGCTGGGTGCCGAGGACTTCGCCCAGCACCAGGACGATTCCCAGGACCAGGAACGGGGCCAGCGGCGTCGCGTAGAAGTAGTACATCTGGCGGTCCAGGTTCAGGAACCACGGCAGGTAGCCCGCGCCGTAGCCCACCAGCACCGCGGCGTAGCGCCAGTCCATCCGGCTCGTCGCGCGCCAGACCGCCCAGCCCGCGACCGGCAGCGACAGCCACCACATCGCTGGCGTGCCGATCAACATCGTCGCCTCGACGCAGTTGGTGCGGCCGCAGCCCGGCACCCCGGACTCGTAGTAGTAGAGCATCGGGCGCATGCCCATCGGCCACGCCCACGGCTTGGACTCCCACGGGTGCGGAGTCTTCGGCGTCACCAGGTGGGTGTGGAAGTCCAGCACGTTGAACTGGTAGAAGATCAGCGACCGCAGCGGATCCGGCAGGAAGCCGGCCCCCACGTCGTCGTGGAGGAGCACGGCGTGCCGATCGGTGGCCGTCTCGCTGGCGAACCACAGCGCCCAGGTTCCGAAGTAGACGAGCAACGGGATCGCCACCAGCGACCACAGCGCGGGCGCGGTGTCGCGCAGGAGCGCGGCCCGCCACGGGCGCGGCACCCCAGCCGATCGCCTGGCCAGCGCATCCCAGATCACGCTGAGCAGGCCGAACGCCATGATGTAGTAGATGCCGTTCCACTTGACGCCGCAGGCCAGCCCGAGCATCAGCCCGGCGCCGAACCGCCACCAGCGGAACCCCAGCCGCGGACCCCAGCGGCTGTCGGCCAGCCGGCCGTCCACGCAGACCTGCCACATCCGGCTGCGCACCTGGTCGCGGTCCACCAGCAGGCAGGCGAACGCGGCCAGCAGGAACATCGCCTGGAAGATGTCGAGCATGCCGACGCGGGACTGCACGTGGCTGACCCCGTCGCAGATCAGCAGGATCCCGGCGATCGCGCCGAGCATCGTGGAGCGCGTCATCCGGCGGGCGATGCGCACGACCAGCAGCACCATCAGCGTGCCGGTCAGCGCGGCCATGATCCGCCAGCCCCACGGGTTGTAGCCCAGCAGCCACTCGCCGATCGCGATCATCTGCTTGCCCACCGGCGGGTGCGCGACGAGCTCGTAGCCGGGGTTGTCCTCGTAGCCGCCGTTGCGCAGCATCTGCCACGCCTGCGGCACGTAGTGCTTCTCGTCGAAGACCGGCGTGCCCTCGTTGGTCGCCCGGCCGAGGTCCCACAGCCGCACGACCCCGGCGACCAGCGTGATCGCGAGGGTGACGAGCCAGCCCCGGAGCCGATCGGAGGGCATCGTCACGTCCAGCAGCGGGAGCGGATCGCTCTCGCCCGGTTGCCGCGCCGGTGGTGTGCGGCCGACGTGGACGAGGTCGTCGGCGCTGCGGCCACCGGGATTGGGGACGAGGGCGCTCACGATCCCCGATCGTAGGAGACAAGAGCTGTTCCCGGTCCGGCGACGGGGCAGCTGGGGGTCACAGTTTCAATTGAAACTGTGATCCGCCAGGCGTGGAAACTACAGTTTCAATTGAAACTGTAGTTCCCGCGGACGGGGCGGGCTCGGGCCAGCGATTAGGCTTGGCGGTCATGGACTCCGGCACGTTGCTGCTCGCCGCCACGCCCCTCGGGGACATCCGCGACGCCTCCGCGCGCCTGATCGAGGCGCTCGGCTCAGCTGACGTCGTCGCCGCCGAGGACACCCGGAGGGTGCGGGCGCTGGCCAGCGCTCTCGGCGTCGCGCCGACTGGCAAGGTGGTCAGCTACTACGAGGCCGTCGAGTCCGCACGAGCCCCGATGCTGCTCGACGCGCTGCGCGAGGGACGCACGGTCTTGCTGGTCACCGATGCCGGCATGCCCAGCGTGTCCGACCCCGGGTACCGGTTGGTGACGGCTTGCGTCGAGGAACAGCTGCCGGTGACCTGCCTGCCGGGGCCGTCCGCGGTCACCACCGCGCTGGCGGTGTCCGGGCTGCCCTCGGACCGCTTCTGCTTCGACGGCTTCCCGCCGCGCAAGCAGGGGGAGCGGCGGCGCTGGTTCAGCCGGTTGGTCGCGGAAGAGCGGACCTGCGTGTTCTTCGAAGCGCCGCACCGGCTCGCCGACGCGTTGGCCGACGCGGTGGAGGTGCTCGGCGGGGAGCGGCGCGCGGCGGTGTGCCGCGAGCTGACCAAGACCTACGAGGAGATCCGCCGCGGCAGCCTCGCGGAGCTGGCGGCCTGGGCCGCTGAAGGCGTGCGCGGGGAGATCACCGTGGTGCTCGGCGGAGCCGAGCCGGCGGCGTCGGCCGACCCGGCGGAGCTGGTGGATCAGGTGGAGCAGCGCGCCGCGGACGGAATGCGTCTGAAGGACGCGGTGGCCGAGGTCGCCGAGCTCTCGGGGGTCCGGAAGAAGGAGCTCTACGACGCAGTCCTCGCCGCCCGCCGCTGACCTGCGGCCCGGTGCGCAATTTCCATTGAGCCTTTTTCATCCTGTCCGGCTGGTGACCGCGAAGCACGACCGACACCGCGCAGCGAGGGTCGCATGCGCCGCAGGCGCGTAGCCCACCCTCGCAACCGGCACTGCCGCGGGTTCTCAGACGTCGCCTGGCGAGGACAGCCCGTTTGCCGTGTATTGGACATACATAAAAACGGGATCCCGCAGCCAGGCGGCGTCTGA